>QHNT01000206.1 GCA_003218515.1 Verrucomicrobiota bacterium
CAGCGCCAGTCCGCCGATGATGACTTCATCATCCGGGTGCGGCGAGAAAATCAAAACCTTCGGCGCCTCGGGTGGAATTTGTGGTCGCGGCAACGGCCCGAACGTGCCGAGCGGATAACTCCTGCCCTCTTTAGCGAAGCGGGCGTATTCGGAGGCGAGGTGCTGATAGGGGTTCATTGTCGCTCAGGACTAAGAAGAGAAAACCGCGAATGAACACAAATCCACACGAATTCTCCATGGCGGTCGAACCATCGTTTCCCCTCACCCTGACCCTCGGGGAGAAGGAACAGCCGCCGCCAGACACGTGTTTTTGCGCACACTGGATTGGCAAACTCCGTCTCGGGCATGGCCCTAAGACGGCGGAGGATTCTCCCTCTCCCCAGGGGAGAGGGGAACGAGAATGTGGCCCATCTCAACGGTCTCATGAGTAATTATTTCCTGATCTCCGGCAAACTCGCCGCC
>QHNT01000207.1 GCA_003218515.1 Verrucomicrobiota bacterium
CCTCGTCGCGCTTCAATGGAGTTCGTTCGAGCAAGGTCCGCCGCAGCAAACTAAACAGTGAAACCAGGAGTTTTGTTTTCATAAGCAGTCATTGGGTTGGATGTTGGCAGGTTGAAGAGGGAGATGATGGACAGGATTAGTCCGATGACGGGGCGAGAAGGACTTCCGGAAAAGCGAGCGCCACCTCTGCGGATTATGAAGCTTCTGAAATTGCTCGACTCACTGCCAGTCATGAGTTCATCCCTTCCGCAATTTCTCCGTCGTCAATCGCTCCGAATGAACGCGGTTCAGCACGGCTTGATAATTGCGCTCAGGGCGTTGGGTTTGAAACGCAGGCTAGCCAGCTCCGAAATCCCTGTCAAGCCATGTGCGAAAACCACAGTGCCCTAATTGGGTGGCGGCGGCGCTGCGGACCGCCGTGCGCGGCGGCAGCGGCGCACCTGCTTGAAGCAATTAGTTAGCACTGCGGCGAAAACGGCAGCGCTCTGATCTTGTTTATAATCATACTCGTAATTTCACGATTATGAGTAAGAGCCCCACGAGCTCAAAAGCCAAACCTCTGACAGAACTCCGTGACGGGCGCGTCAATTCGGATAGTCCGTTTGTGAAATGGATCGTGATAAGCCAATGAAACCGCGCGCAAAGCCAGCGAAGCGGGCGGGCGGTTGCCGGTTGCGGGTTGCGGGTTGTCGGAAACCGGGCCGTAGAGCACGTCACCCAGAACCGGATGACCGGATTCGGCCAGGTGAACGCGGATTTGATGCGTCCGACCGGTCAACGGCCGGGCTTCGACCAACGTCGAGTCGCGGTTTGTTTGCAGAGCGCGGAACAGTGTTTCCGCTTCCTTCCCCCGTCGCCGGTCCGCTTTCATTCGCCCGGCTTCATCCCTGCGCGGCGCGAGTTTGAGTCGGCAGACCCAGCTTCGCTGTTTCGGGACTCCTTGCACAACGGTCAGGTAAATCTTTTCCACGCGGCGCGTCGCGAACAACCGGCTGTAGGCCCGCGCGGCGCCCGGATTTTTCACGAGCAACAAAACTCCGCTTGTGTCGGCGTCGAGGCGATGAACGAAACGGAGGAATTTCAGGTTGCGCGAACGCGCCCAGAAATCGCCTCCTTTGAGGCCGGAGATCAGCGCCAGCTGCAGGTTGCGGCTGGTCCTGTCCCACGACTCAGGCGCGAGTATCCAGCCGGCCGGCTTGTCAATGGCGAGCACGGCGCGGTCTTCGTAAAGAATGGGAATGATCGTGCCGTCGGGCAGTTCGATTGCTTTGGGTCGGGCCACAGTGTGATGATAAGCAAAACGGAAGATGAAACCAAGGGATTAGCCACTGACGTTCCGTTGTACCACGATCCACGTTCAAAGCCGCGTGATGAAGGCGGGAGCAGGTTTGCAATCCAAGTCTGTGCCAGCAATAGGACTTCAACGGGTGAATTCGGGTCGAATGCCGTTTGAAAAATCGTCCACACCAATTGTCAATCCTCGCATTTTCTCACTCGACGACTCGATTGCGAAAAACTAGTCTCCCTCAATGGAAAAAAAACTCGCTCGCGTGCTAAAAAAAATACGCCGCGTCCGCGGCCTCAACGAGGAGGAAAAGTATCTGTTCGCCCGAAGCCTCGCCGCGACCCCGGACGAACGGTGGCGGCTGCACGAGAACTTTCTCCGCTCGCACGACTTATACACACGCTCCGCCAGGAAAAAATACGGTTTCAAATAGTCGGCATGAGCGGCGCGATCCTGCAGGGTGTCCCAGCCACCACGCTCGACACCGATATCTGGATCGATCTGCCTTCGCGTCAGTATATGCGGGTGCTCAACTTGTGCCGGCGGATGGGGGCGCAACTCCGCGCAGACACTGTGGTTGACCTGAGCGACGGCTCGACAGTCAACTTCCTCTACGAAGTGCATGGCGTTCGCGGCTTTCGCTATGAGTATCAGCGCGCCAAAAAAGTCAAATGGCTGAACACAGAGGTGGCTGTGTTGCCGTTGCCGCGCATCTACGCGAGCAAGAAATTTGTCGGCCGCCCAAAAGACCTCGCGCACCTGCCTCTGCTGGAGCAAACAATGAAATTGCAAGGCTGCCTGAAAGGCCGATAAACGCACCTTTGAACGGGCCATTGCTAAAGACAAGAGATTCAGCAGTCAGCCTGAGGCAGCGCACGGCGACCCGGGAGCCGTTCCAGAAGTCATCGCTCGCCGCCACAACGCCTGTGAATTCCTATTCAATGCGAAGACGATAGAAGCGGCTCGTTCCATTCGTCGGCGGGTCGATGATGGTCAGTATCCCGCCGTCGCCGGTAATCGTCTTCAGGCGATTCCAGGCCAGATCACTCAGAGCATCCTTGTATTCGACCGTGTAAACGACGTTGCTGGCACTGTTAAAAGTGAAAGACACCTTCGTCCCGTCGAAGCCAACGCCCGCAATGGTCGGTGGCGCGACCACAGTCAGGACGGCGATGTCGCTCATGACGGACCCGGCGGAGTTGCTGACGACGACCCGATAATTGCCGGCGACTGCGGGCTGCACGTTGGTCAGCACCAGCGTATCGTTTGTCGCGCCGGGGATGTCGCCGGGCAACCAACCCGCGCGCCACTGATAGAACAGTGGCGTGGCACCGCTTGCAGCTACGGTGAAGGTAACGTCTGCGCCCGCGTTGACGGTCTGGGACACCGGCTGTCTGGTAATGATCGGCGAAGCGCCCGTCTGCACCGTCCAGGTGCGCGAGCGCGTGATCACCGCATCCTCCTCGAACACAGGGTCGTCCTGGTAAAAGCCCGTGTCGTTCCTGCCAATCACTTCGACGAAGTGCGGACCGTCCGGCAGTCCGGAGAGTGAGATCGGCGTGGCAATGGGTGTCTCCGCGCTCCACGCGTTGGTGTCGAGCCGCCATTTGTACTGCGTGTAACCGGAACCGTTGGGCCAGCCGGCTGTCGGGATGCCGTCGCCGGTGCGATTCACGCCAACTGTCAATGTGGCGTTGGTCTGGCTGGTCGTGCCGCGCGGTTCACCGGAAACCGATGCTCCGAACGGGATTACGCCGCCTTTATCGGTTCCGTTCGGACCGGCACCTGCCGCCGGCGAACCGGGCAGGAGGCTGAACCAATCGCGCATGACCTGCGCATCCGCCCAGTTGGTGAAATAGGTTTCCGAAAGCTGCGGGATGCGTTTGAGCAGCGGGTCGCCGGTGGCGTTGTTGCCGCCGGGACCGCTCCAGGCAAAAGGCATGAGGTTGTTGGTGAAGGTCACAACAGCGGTCGTCACGTTGCGCGTGAGTTTTTCCGCGTCGTAGATAATGTTCCCTTCGAGGTAAACTCCCGCGCCTTCGGCGGTGCCGGCGTCGGCGAGGATGACGACGGCGCCGTCGGTGTCCACGCCGCCCACATGACTCTGGTGGACAATGGTGTTGTTGATCATGGTGTAGAAGTTGCCTTGCTTCGCGTCAGCGGCCTCGTCGCAATCATAAATGAGGTTGCCGATGATGGTGATTTCGGAGGTGTTACCACTGTCGTTCCCTCCGCTCACCGCGCTGGAGGAGTCGGGCGTGCCGCCGTTCTTGTGCAGATGCAGGAAAATATTGCCCTCAACCCAGGCGTCCGTGCCATCGAGATCGAAGCCGTCGTCGTCGCCGCCGGTGACGACATTGTCAATGAACTGCACGATCGGCTGCCCTGGCCGGTTGCCTCCTGTGAAATCCACCACATCATTGTAACCGCTCGTTTTGCCGAAGAAGTTGCGCAGAAAGATTCCGTGGCCGTCGCTCCGGACACCGCCCGTGCCGTGGCACGGCTCGAACTGGGCGGTGGCGGCAGGAAAATAGCAGTGGCTGATGATGAAGGAAGCCTCGTCCACGTGGATATAAGGCGCGCCAGTGTTCCCGAAGGTCAGGTGATCGAGATAGACCGCGCCGGTATTTACTTCAATACACGGCGTGCCGGTGTTGTTGGCGTTGAACTCGAACTGCGCCCAGGCGATGCGCGTCTCCGGCGATCCCACGGCGCCGTTGATGGTAATATTGCCCCAGTTTCCGGCGGCTCCGGGCGCGAGCGTGAAGAGAATCGGCGCGTTCAGCGTGCCTTCAGCGAGCAAGCGGCCGCCGTCGGCCACGGTCATCCCCTGCCCTGTGTCGAAACAAACGAGAGCGCCGGGCTGGACCGTCAAGGTCACGCCACGCTCGACCGTGACGGAATTGGTCACGACATAATGCACGCCCGAATTCCAGATCGTGTCGGCGGCGATGGCCCCGCCCACAAACACCCGCGGGGACTGGCGCGTGCCGCCGGCGATATTGGAGTAAGCGGATTCCCCCGAACTGTTCGCCGCTTTGACGCGATAATAGTATTTCTGTCCCAGGACGGCGTTGCTGTCCGTGTAGTTGGTAACGTTGGGACCGACCGTCGCCAAAGTCTGCCAGGTCGCCGCGTCGGTTGAATGTTCAATCACAAAGGCGTCTTCGTTGTCCGCGTCATCGGCCCAGGTGAGCGCGACTGGATTTGTGCCCGAGGCGAGGGCGGCGAGGGCAACAGGCGCCCCGGGAATTCCGCCGACCGGGAAGGTCACACCCATGTTTGCGCCGGCCAGACCGGCGCCGAGGGTGGGTGAATTGGCGGCGACGCGATAATCGTGCGCCGCGGCGTCGAGGAACAGCGGGTCGTTATCGATGTTCCCGGCGCCGGGATAATTCGTGCCATGAAAATCAGAATAAGCGGCCGTGAGCGTGGAACCGTTGGACAGCGAAAGCGTGACGCCGTTGTTCCAGAGAACGTTATTGAACGAGTTCGTGATGTGACCGCCGCCGCTCGGGGAGGCAGGATCGGCTTTGTTGTAGCAGCGATAGCCAAAGTTGTTGTTGGCAATTGTGCAATTGTAGATGCTGGCGACGGAGTTGTCCTTCACCGCGATGCCGGTGTCCACGTTGAAAATCAGCGTGTTGGTGACTGTCACATCCACGCCGACGCCCATCGAAACTCCTTTGTCCACGAAATCGCGGAGCAGGCAAGAGTCGATCAATATGCCGCGCGAACCCTCGCCCGTCCCCCCGTACTCGCCCATGTCCAGCGCGTCGGTGTTGAACAGGAGACCGCGACGCACGGTGCAGCGACGGATATAAGAACCGGGCTGGCCGGCGTCGAAGTCAATTCCATCGCCGCTGTTGCCTTGATATTCGAGCAGGCAATCTTCGATATGGTTCGTCCCATATTGACTCAACACTTCGTAATAGTGCGCGACGTGGCACCGCCGCAGATTCAACGTGACGTGATTAGGCAAGCCCAGCGTGTGAATGATCGCCGGCGCGCTCGCTTCATAATCATGAAAGTAACTGTCTTCCAGCGTCCCCACCGCTCCGTCAAAGAGTTCGATGTGACCGGCGATGGTTTCGACGTGTTGCAGCAGAAGAGTTCCGCTCGTACCGCTGACCGTCAATCCACCCCACACTGTGGTGCCGTCGGCCGGCAAGAAATAAATCCCGTTACCGGCCGTGCCCGTGGCGTTGATCATCGAGTTGGTTCCGGTGATGGAAGCGCCTGCCGACAGCAGCACCACTGTGCCCGGTTGAATAGAGAGAATGCCCCCCGCCGGCACGACGACGCTGTTGGTCACGTGGATGATGCCCATCGAACTGTTCCACACCGTATTGTTGCCGAGTGTTCCACCCACGAAGGTGGACGCGATTTCCGAGACAAGGATCAGGTTCGTGGAAGCCAGTATGGCGCCGTTGCTGTCCAGCGCCGCTATGAAGAGTTGATTAACGCCGGGAATCAGCGTCTGATTTTTGGACCACGTTCCCTGAGCCTGGTTAAAAGCGGCGTCATCCCCGTTGACGACCACACGCGCTGAGCCGGCGACCGTGTTGGAACCGGACAAAATGACGTAATTGGATTGGACCACGCTGAGGAACTGGCCGCCGTTGACAGCGCTTGAAGCGCCGGACAGTTGAAGCTCGGCAACCTGTATGAAATCGGAACTGTTCGTCGCCTCATTGAGTCCAAGAATCGCCAGAACGTGCGTTCCGGGCGCGAGCCGGCCACCCGCCGTCCCCAAATCATAGGTCGTCGGAGGATTGATGGGTGGAGAATTTCCGCGCGACGATTCGTGCAGCCCGGTTGCCACAGCATTGTAGGCCGGCTCGACTCCGACCGCGCCGGGCGCGAGCGCCCGTTGAGTTTCCATGCCGTCCAGATAAGCCACAAAACCGTCATCCCAATCCATGGTCAACAGGAGGTGGAGACCGGGGTCGACCGCGCTGTTGATTTGAAACGACCGTCGCAGGTAAACGGTCGTATAGCGGTTCCGCATGTCCGCGAGCAGCGTCTGACAAATCGACGTCTCATTGGCGTTATCGGCGTAGCCGATTCCGCCATTGCCGTTGGCCCAGGTCGTGTCGAGCGAGGCATCGGAAATGGTTTGCCAACCCGCTTGCGGCGCATTCGTGCCTCTGTGGTAGCGCCAAAGGTCGCCGTGATTCACCAGCGACGTCGGAGGCGATGGTGGAGTGCCGACCTGAACGCTCAATGTCCCCTGCGCCAGGAGCGGAGAGGCAAACCACAAGCCGATGAAAACGCACACGACGCGCCTTGCCAACATTGCGCGAGTGGGTGTCATATTTTCCCGCGAAGATTTCAAGTCAATTAAGGTGTGGCGACGCGATAGAACCTTGTCCCGCTGGCGCCGGCCCCGGAGTCCGTGACATCAATCGGACCCGTCGCCGCCTGGGCCGACACGTTTTTCAATATTAGCCAGGCACCATTGCTCAGGTCGTCGCGGTAAAGGACGGTGTAGGTCTTGCCGGCGACTGCGGTGAACCGCAGTGATGTCTGGCTGCCGGTAATGGTGACTGAATCAATCTTTAACGAACTGTTCGGATCCTTCGGGTCCGTGCCCGCAAGATACTCCTGCAAGTTGGTGAAACCGTCGCTGTCTGGATCGGCATTTGGCGTCGCACTGGGGTCGCTGATGGATGGGAAGTACTGCAGCTCCCAGGCGTCAGGTAATCCATCGCCGTCCGTGTCGCCCGGCGTGGTGACGGCATTGGGTGATCCGGCGGTCGGCGCCGTGGCGATCCAGTTCGCCGGATCGTCGCCGAAGTCAGCGCCGACTTTGCGTTGCACGGAATTGCCGGTGCCGGCCGCGCCCACCGGCCAGGGCGATAAGGCCGAATAATTGATTTGATCGACCAGAACGTAAGGGACAAAACCCGCGTCGGGATGCGGAGGGAGTTGCGGTGGGTCCGGTTTGAACAATTCAATGCTTTCACCCGTGTTGTTCAAATTGCCGCCGTAAGGCCCATAAAGCGGCACGCCCGGCGCAACGCCATATTTGGTGCGAAAAGCCGCCGGCACGGTCGGATTAACCGCCGGATCGAAGTTGACCACCAGCAGAAAACCGCCCGCCGGCAGGATCACGTTTTGCGGGAACGCAAAGCCCACTCCGCCGCCGATCTTCCATGTGTTCGTCACAGCCGCCGGGTCGAACAGTGAAACGTTTGTCGAAGTGATGTTCCGCAACTCGATGAATTCCGCCGACGTGTCCTCGTCGAGGGACCCGCCGACGCTCGCCGGTTGATACATGATTTCGTTAATGACAATCGGGCCGACGAGCGGATACGGATTGGCCGCGCCCGTTCCGGTACGGAACTGGTCAACGCTCGTCGGAGTGTCCGCGCCGAATGAGCGCCGGCTCATCGCGACAAATTCCACGGCGCCTATACTGTTGGTGTACTGTCCGAATGACACGCCGTTGGCCGCAGCGCCAAATTTCGCGACGGCGCGGTAGCCCGTGAGATTCCCGCCTGCGTCCGACTGCGACAGATAGACCTGGTCGCCGTGCGCCGAATTGAACGTAAACGGAACGGACGGACCGCTGGTCGGGTTGAACTGATATTCATAGAACACCTTGAACGCGCCGGCGGAGATGATCGTGCCGTCAGAAACGCGGTACTTCTTCAGATCATCCGGCGTGGTGCTGACGTACCAACCACCGATGTTCACGTCGCTGCCGCTCGGATTATAAAACTCAACGGCGTCCTCCAGCGGCGGGTCGGTGTGGCTGAGCACTTCGTTGACGACGACATTTGAAAGCGGCAGATAATTGCTTTCGCCTGGCGATGCCGTCTGCGCGAAACTCACGACGTTGGCCGTGCCGTCCGGGAAATGGCCTTGCGACACGCCGGTCTGCTGCGGGCCAAAGACGACGCCGTCAATCAGTACGGCCGCGGGCGAATAAATGCCGACTGCTTCGCCGGACTTCTTGAGATTGAAGGTCACGTGGTCCGCGCCGGCGCCCACATCGCCATCAGCGGTGAATCGGACAAACGCATTGGCCCGCACACCGATGAAGCTCAGCGGCGGGATGGGTGACTGCGTTTTATCAGTCAAATTGTCGGTCAGGAAAAGGCCGCCCAGGGCCACGGGCTGATCGGCGCTGTTGTACACCTCGAACCAATCACCGCCGTTTGCGGGATCGGCCATCCATTCGTTGATTTTGAGCGCGCCAAATCCGCCCAGGCCGGCCGCGTTGTTGAGCGCGCCGGGCGTCGGCACCGTAAGGGTCCAGTTGCCAGCTCCGTTCGGCACGCGTCCGATGGAGTAGTCGGCCGCCTGCAACCCAAACCGAACGCCGTCCAACAGAGCGCCGCCGGCCGACGGACGATGGAACAGCAGTACCGCATCCCCTTTCTCGCCCAGCCCGAAACCGGTGTTCGTGCCTGAGACCGGCGAACCGGCGTCGCAATAGAGGAGCAGGTAACCGGAGGCGGCGATGGTCGTATTCGACGGGAAGACCCATTTGCGGGGCGCGTTGGAATCGTCGCTCAGGCTCAAGTCCGACAGGTCCACGGCATTGGTTGATGGATTGTAAATCTCCACGAAATCCGCGGTGTGGCCGTTGAAGTTGGTGAGGGTTTGATTGTTGGCCAGAACTTCGTTGAGGACGATCGGCACACCGAAGGTTTGCGTGATGACATTCGTCGTGTAAACGACGGCGCTGAGCGACATGCCGAACACGTCATCGCTGCTGGTGCCGGAACCGCAGCACGAAGATTGATGCACTTCCACTGCCATGACATTGTCCCCTGTGACCAGGCTGTTGGTCGGGAAAGTCAGGACTTCCGCCTGGCCTTCGCTGGGTTGGTTCGCGGCCAGGGTCGAATAGACCACCGGGTTGGCCGAGATCCGCAGCCGACCCACCTCGGCGCCATTGAGGTAATACACCGCGCCGTCGTCCACGTAGTTCGTGGAAACGAGCTCGAAGCCGGTCATCCCACTGGTCCACTGGAAGTGGGTGCGATAATAAACCGTGACGTGGCCATTCGCCTGATTCGGCGCGGGAATCGCCGTCTGGAGCGGATAGGGATACTCCTGCGGCGTGGTTTCGAAACCAAACAACCCGACGCCGCTGGCCCACCCGCTGTCGTTGAAAGCCGGCGCGCGCCACCCGGTCCCTTGATTGACGCCGGAGTTGTCGTAACGCCACGAGCTCGTCGTCACGTCGATCAACGCGGTCACCGCCTGCGTGACGTTCGTGACGGAAATCACACCCGCCGGACCGGGATTCGGGCCGCCGGCGGTCGGTTGCGCGAAGGAAGTGAGCGTGTCGCTGCCGCTGGGACTACGCCCTTGCGAAACGTCCGTTTGTTGCGGACCATAATTGACGGCGTCGATGACCCTGAGATCGGGCGCCGACAGGAGGATGAGGCCGACATCGGGAGAAAGTTTAAACGTAACGTGATCGGCGCCCTGATTGGCGTCACCATCAGCGACAAAACTGGTGAACCCATTCCCGGCGATGAAGCTTAACGAAGGGATAGGG
>QHNT01000208.1 GCA_003218515.1 Verrucomicrobiota bacterium
AGTGATGGGATCGGTCGGTGTCACCTCGTAGAGCAGGCTCGCGAGCGTCCGGGTTAAGGCCAGGGCGGCCACCGCTCCCAGCAACGCCCCCACAACGACGAGTTTCAACCCTTGGCAGACGACTAACGCGAGCACTTGCGTCTGTTGTGCTCCCAGGGCGATTCGCAGGCCGATTTCACGCGTGCGCTGAGTAACGATGAATGACATGACGCCATAGATGCCAACGGCGGCAAGGAGCAAAGCGGTCAGCGCGACGGTGCCCATCAATGCCAAGGCGAATCGCTGGGCACCAAGCGATTGCTGAACCAATTGCGGCATCGTTTGAAGGTCAGTGACCTTCAGAGATCGGTTGATCGCAGCCAGTTCCTGCCGCACCGCCGCCATGACGGCGAGAGGTTCGCCCTCAGTCCGCACCAGCAAATGGAACTGGGAGCCGAGCGGCTGCTCGCGCTCCCAAAAGATTTCCGGCTCCGCCGGTTTCCACAGCTCGCGCAAACGACTGTCGCGGACGACGCCATTCACGCGCCACATTCCGAGCTGTCTTCCAACCGGATCGATTCCAGGCCAGAATCGTTGGGCGAAGCTTTCGTTGACGAAGATTCGCTCGCGACGGTCCCGCAGCGAGTCGCCCGAACTGCGCGTTTTCGAGATACCGAGCGTCTCGAAAAAGGCAGGTCCAACGACGTTGACTTTGGTTTCCATCGCCTCGCCAGGACGAGGCACATAGCCTTCGATTTGGGTCAAAGGCGGACCCGACATCCATCCCCCCGGACTCAATGGCGCGGATAAAGAGAAACTGGTCGAACGAACGCCCGGCACTGAGGCGATACGATTCAGAAGCTGTCGGTAGAACGTCGATCCGGTTTCCTCCGTTATGCCCGCCGCGTCCGAATCGACCGAAGCGGCGATGAGGTCTCTGTAGTCGAATCCAGGATCGACAGCCTGAAGGCGATCGAAACTCCGGAGGCAAAGGCCGGCGCAAATCAACAGGACGAGTGAGAAGGCCATCTGGCCGACAATCAGCGCGCTCCTCAGGCCATGTCTGCGGTCCGTTCCGGCGGCGGTTCGGGAGTCATCCTTCAGGGCCGCGTTCAGATCGACCTTCGTTCCCTGCCACGCCGGGGCCAGGCCAAAGATAATCCCGGTCAGTAAAGAGACAGCGGCGGCGAAGGAGATCACGCGGAAATCGAGGTGGGTGGCCACCAGCGGCACGTTTGCCGGTTTCAGCGCTGCGAGCAGCGCGTTGCTCCATTGTGCGAAGAACAAACCGACCACGCAGGCCAACACCGCAAACACCAGGCTCTCGGCCAGGAGCTGCCGGACGAGTCGTCCCCGGGTTGCGCCGAGCGAGAGGCGCACGGCGATTTCCCGATGCCGGGTGGCCGCGCGGGCCAGGAATAGATTGGCCACGTTGGCACACGCAATCAGCAGCACCAGGAGCACAACTCCGAACGACAGTCTTGTCGCACTCCAGATCTCCTGCCGCGCTCGGAACGGCCCCCATAAGCCGCGGCCAGCGGGATTGAGCAAAACACGCAAACCGGTTTGGAACGGTGGATCGGCTTCATAGCCCGGGATCTTCGCTCCGCGATATTTGTCCGCGATTCGGTCGGTCACAACGTTCAGATTCGCGGTGGCCTGAACGACTGACGTCTCCGCCGCTAGGCGGCCGATGATGTGGAAGTTCAGGAGCTGGCTTTTTTTGAAGTGCGAGTGCATCGCCGTCGGAAGCCACACCGCAGGAGACCACTGCTCGAAGCCGCGGAATTCTGCCGGCGCCACGCCGATGATCGTGAATTCTCTCGGGCCGGTGATCGGATCGTCGAGCCGCAGCGCTTTCCCGATGACGGCCGGATCGGCGTTGAACTGCTTCGTCCAAAATCCGCGACTGATGATGGCGACGGCGTCTCGCAGCGGCACCCTGTCTTCGTCCGTCGAAAACGCGCGGCCCAAAGTCGGCTGCACTCCGAGCGCCGAGAAGAAATTGCCCGAAACGATTTGTGCCTGGATCATTTCGCGGCCGTCAGTCGTTTTGACGCGAGTGAACAGCGGCGCGTAGGCGATCGTCTCGGATAAGGCACGGTTGAGTTCTGCGTAGTCCTGATAGATCGGATAGGAGATGCTTTGTTCGGATAGTCCTCCACGACCGTCCACGAGCACCAATGCCACAAGCGAGTCCGGATTCTTGACGGGAAGCGGCTTGAACAGGAGTTCGTTCAAGACGCCAAAGATCGCCGTGTTCGCCCCGATGCCGAGGGCGAGCGTGAGCACGGCCACGGCGGTGAAGCCCGGGTTTTTCAGCAACTGGCGAAAGGCGAATTTGAGATCGTTCATGGTTCGTGGTCAGTAGTCAGTGGTCAGGTGGTCAGTGGTCTGTTGTCCGTTGTCATTTGGTCTTTTATTCCGCATTCCGCGCTCCGCGTTCCGAGTTCGGGTCATTCATAACGCAGCGCCTCCATCCGAGCGTGGGATTCACGATGGTTCTTCACTGGGACGGCTCTCGCTTCCTATCGACCGCGGTTGGTCAGCGCAGTCGATTCATTCAAGCGGATGTCGCCCGCACTCGACCGCAGGCTTAGCGTCGGACCGCCTCCGTTGATTTTGCCACGCAGATTACCGGGCTTTTGTTCGCCCGACACGGTCGTGGTGACCGGGATTGCGCTGACGACTTTTCCACCGCTGCTCCCCGCGTCCAGGTCAACTGCGACCGAGCGAGGCAGCGTCACCGTGATGTCGCCGCCCGAGACTTCCAAGTGAGAATCCGCCTTGGGCTGTGCTCCCAGACCAACGATGATCGGGCCGCTGGAGGTGTGCGCCAGCACCACGTCGCGAGCTTCATTCACCTCGATCTTTCCGCCGGAATTCCTGGCGTCCACTTTGCCCTTCGCCAGCTTGATCACAATGGAGCCGCTGGAAGTGCGGGCGACGGTCTCGCCATCGGCCTGGTCTATGCGCACGTCGCCGCCCGAATTCTTTGCTTCCACTTTGCCTTTCGCCGTCGTCATCTCAATTGAACCGCTCGACGTCTCGACCACAACGCTGCTTCCGGCCTCGCCAATGCTTATCTGGCCGCCGGAGTTCCTGATCTCCGCCTTTCCTTTCACCATCGCGATCTTGATGGAGCCGCTGGACGTCTGCGCCACCAGGTCGCCATCGATTTTCCCGACGCTGATGGCGCCGCCCGAGTTTTTGGCATTCACATGCTTGCCTTTAGTCTGCCCGATAGTAATCGAACCACTCGATGTTTGCGCCGCGACATCGCCACCCGCTGTCTCGATTCTAATGTCGCCGCCGGAATTCCTGGCCTCCACACCCCCTTGCACCGTTTTGAGAGTGATCGAGCCGCTGGATGTCCTGGCCACAACATCCTGGCCTGCCTCATTCACACGAATATCGCCGCCGGAGTTGGAGGCCTCGACCTTTCCACTGGCCGTTTGCACTTTGATCGAACCGCTGGAGGTGTGTGCGACCAGGTCGCCGTCCGCGTGCCCGACGAGAATATCGCCGCCCGAATTGCTGGATTCAATCCGGCCTGAAATGGTGCCCAGGTCGATTGAACCGCTGGAAGTCCGGGTGATGACCGCGCCTTCGAGTTCACCCAGCCGGATGTCGCCGCCGGAGGTATTCAGATCGGCGTTGTATTTCCTGGGTATGCGGATTTCGTAGCGAACCTGCAAGCTGGGCTGTCGAAAATTCCCGAACCGGAATTGATCTTTCTTGTTCCTCCCGATGACGGACACCGTGTTTCCGTCTTGCCTGAACGTCACGTCGTGATTGGCAAACAATTCATCCGCCTGCGCCTGGCTCCCTCCTTTGATGTGGCGAAGCACGCGCACGTGGACTTTATCACTGGCGTCGGAATTGACTTCAATCGAACCCCGATCTGCCTGGACGCTCAGTGTTCCCCCTGTGCTTACTTGAAACTCTTTTTCGATTTTCTGGTCGTATTCTGCCGCGCCAACGACCGTCCCGATGCCAAGCAAGAGGCCGGCAAGACAACTAGGCCCGAAACGAAGCGCTGTTTTTCTGTTCATAATTTTGGTTGATGGTTATTTGTGTTCGAGAGAAGCGGAGATCGTTCATGGTTCGTGGTCAGTAGTCAGTGGTCAGTGGTCAGTTGCTTTCATTCCGCATTCCGCATTCCGCATTTGAATCGTGGCTCTGGCAATGACCAAATCCGAATGACGAATGTCGAAAGAATGACCAAGCACGAATGTCCAAAAAGTTCCGGCTCGTTCGCCGGCTTGGCCTTCGTCATTGGGATTTCGGAATTCTTTCGTCATTCGGATTTCGTCATTCGTCATTCATATCGTAGCGCCTCCATCGGATCGGTCCGTGCGGCTCGTTGGGCTGGAAAGAGGCAGGCCAGTAGCGCCACGACCAGCAACAGCAACGGAACCATCGTGAACGTGATTGGATCCATCGGGCTGACTCCAAGCAGCAGGCTGCGCAGCAATCGAGTGGCCGCAAACGCTCCGGCCAGGCCGATCAACGTTCCTGCGCCGGCCAGCATCATCCCTTGGCGCAGGACCATTCCCACAACCTTGCCGCGATGCGCTCCGAGCGCCATGCGGATGCCGATCTCGCGGGTGCGCTGAGACACCGAGTAGGCGATCACGCCGAACAGACCGGAAATCGCCAGCAACAGTGCCAGGGCTCCCAACACACTGAACAACAGCCCGGTGGTACGCGCCGGAAAGAGCGCCAGCGCGAGATGGCGATCGAGAGTTTCGAGCCGCGAGAGCGACAGCCGTGGATCCAGCGCACGCGTTGCTTCGCGAATCGCATTTAGGGCGGTGTGAGGATCGTCGCGTACATGAGCGACGAACGTCGAGCGCGGTCTTGGATGCTGAAGCCGGGATCGAAATACGACCGGACGCTGGTTCTCACCGAGTGTCCGATACTTGCCGGTTTCCACCACGCCGACGATTTCATAGGAATCCCCCTGGCCGGGCCTTCCTTCGAACAGCCGGCGGCCCACTGCATTCTGCCCGGGCCAGAACTGATCCGCCATCGTTTGATTGATGATGGCCACAAGCGCGGCGCCTTCGCGCTCGGACGGAGCGAATTCACGACCCCGCAAGAGGACGGTTCCCATCGTGGTGAAGTAGCCCGCCCCAACGTCAAAGGTTTGGAGAGCATATCCCTCCTGCCGCGGCGGAGGTTCACGGCCTTCGACGTTGTATGTGATTCCAAGATACCTCGAGTCAAGCGGCAGATAGTCCGCGATCGCGACGGACTCGATGCCTGGCAGGGCGGCCACGCGTTCGAGGAAACGGTCATTGAACTGTTTCATCTGCTCCGCCGAGTAACCGTAGTCCTTGAGGTTTACTTCAGCCGTCACCCGGTTTTCGATTTTGAACCCCAGTCTGACGTTCTGCGCATTGAATAGGCTGCGCACGCAGAGCGAACTGGCGATCAACAGGACCAGACAGATGGAGATTTGTCCGACGATGAGGGCGCTGGCAAAATGCGAGCGCCTGACACCGCCGGCTTGCGCATCGTCCTTCAGTGCGGAAGCGAGATTGACACGCGTTCCCTGCCACGCTGGAGCCAGGCCGAACAAAATTCCGGTCAGCAGCGAAACCAGAGCCGTGAACGCGAACACGCGGGCATCCAGGCCCACTTCTGGGCGTACGGGCAATGTCGGTGGAGTGAGGCGCAGCAGCACGGGCAGGACCCAGTTCGTCAGCACCAGCCCCACGCCACCGCTTAACAACGCCAGCAACACGCTTTCCGTCAGCACCTGCCGCATCAACCGCCAGCGTGTCGCGCCGATCGAAGAGCGAACGGCCATCTCGCGCCGACGCGCGAGGGCTCGCGCGAGCATGAGATTGGCGGCATTGGCGCAAGCGATGAGCAGTACCATAAGGACCGCTCCCATCAGTACAGCAGTAAACGCCCACACAGTGCCGCGAAAGGGGGCCGGAACCATAGTGGATGGGAAAACCGCAGCTCCGAAATCCTTGTTATACCTGGGTTCGATTTCTTCGAGTCGCCGAATCAACGCAGTCAACTCCGCCTCGGCTTGCGGGGCGCTAACACCGGGCGTCAAGCGGCCCACACCGAAATGCGAGAACGCCCCGGTGCGTGTGTGCCATTCGGGATCGTGCAGGACAACCGGCGCCATCATGTAAGGCGACCACAAATCCGGGGACAGGCCCGCCAGCAATCCTGTGAACCCCTCAGGCGCGACTCCCACGACCGTCAGACTGATTCCGTTGATCGTCAGGACCCGGCCCACGACCTGCGGGTCACTGCCTAAACCGTTTTTCCAAAACGTGTGGCTGACTACCGCGACCGGATCGGCTCCGGGTTGGCGATCCTCCTGTGGACCAAATGGGCGCCCCAAGGTGGTTCCAATTCCGCAGGCGTTGAAAAAATTGCCGGACACGAACTGGCATTGGATCGACTGGCCAATCCCTTCCCGACTCCAACTCACGAACGGCGTCTCCGGATCGAATGCCGCCAGCAGTGCGAAAGACTGATTGTGGTCGCGGAGATAAACGTAGCCCGGATAACTCAATCCCTGGTACCGCTCGAAGGCGGAACCGCCCTTGAGGTTCTGTCGCCAAACCTGCCATAATTTGCCAGGCTCTTCGACAGGAGGTGGCCGAAGCAGGAGCACATTGACGAAGCTAAAGATCGTCGTATTAGCAGCGATGCCCAGGCTCCAAGCCCCAAGCGGCGCCTCGATACCGCCATATTGGAGCTTGGAATTTGGGGCTTCTTTGGTGTTTGGATCTTGGTGTTTGGAGTTTTCATTCTTCGTCATTCGTCATTCACGCGTCACGCATCACGTTTCACGATTTAACGCTTCAACGATTTAACGTTTTAACGATTCAACAGTTCAACGATTCAGCGCTCATTTGAGCCGCACCCGGGCGTAGGCATCATAGGCCGACATGTCGGAAAGAATCACCTGGTCGCCGACTTGCAGACCGTCAAGGACTACAATCGCGCTCACCGAAGTGCGGCCCAGCTTTACGGGCACGCGCACGGCCTCTTTGCCGCCATCCACAATCTTGAACAAGCCGATGGTGCTTTCGGGCTGGCCCTGCACCGGCCGGCCCACATACAGCACGTTGTCGAGCCGTTCGAGTTGGATGGTGCCGTCCACGCTCAGGTCGGGCCGCGCGCCTTTGGGCAACGGGCCGTCCAACGCCACGTCCACGGTCACGGTGCCGTTCTGCACGGCCGGATCAATGCGAATGACATGACCGGGAATGACGCCATTGCGCGTGTCAATTTCAGCGCGTTGATCAAATTGAATGTCCTTGGCTTGCGTTTCGGCGACCTTGATTTCCGCCTTGAGTCTTGCGGGATTGGCCACGCGCGCGACGGTGGCGCCGGGCGCCAGTTGCTGACCGCCCTGGAGCGTCGTCGCCGCTGCGTCGCCGAGCTTCTGCAACACACCGTCAATGCCCGCCCGAATTTTCAAGGCTTCCACCTGGCGGCGCCGGAGCTGAAGTTGCGCGCGCAACTGCGCGACCTTGGCGTCCTGCACGGCGAGCTGCGCCCTGGCGGCGTCGGCGCTGATTGTCAAGCGCTGCTGTTCGATTTCCAGAAGTTTGGCCAGTTCCTCGGCTTTGGCCTTCGACTGCTTCAGCGTGAGCGCGGGCACCAGGCCGGCTTTGGCCAACTCGTCGTTCACCTCGAAGTCGAGCTTCGCGCCGCTGTAATTGGCTTGAGCCATGGCGACCGTCGCTTCTTCCGTCAACTTTTGGGAGTCCAGTTGAACGCGGAGGTTGGCCATATCCGCTTCCGCTCCCTTCAGTTGTGATTCAGCGTCGAAGGCGGCCTGATCAACATCGGGATTGCTCAACTCGACCAACACCGTATCGGGTTTTACGCGCGCGCCGGGCAAAATCAGAATCCGCTCGACTCGGCCGGCGCTGAGCGTCGGTATCCAAAGGATCTCCTCCGGCACCAGCGTGCCGTTGCCGCGCACGTTTAGGAGCATCGGATTTTCGCTTGTGGCGCGCTTGACGGTGTCGGGCCAGGCGTTTTCGACGAGCGGCGCGGCCGGCTTGAGCCGCGAGAGTCCAATGGTGATCACGACCAGTGCGCCGAGGCCGGCGACGGAATAGAGAATCCTGCGGCGGCGGCGCCTGCGGGCTATGTCTGGTCGTGCGACGTCCATGATTCAAATTGCGGATTCGGCATCATCGCAGCGGCGCGATCGGCAAAGGGGATTGCGCCGCGCTCAAACGGTTCCATGCTTCCAGCAATTCTCCTTGATGCTGGGCGGCCCATTCCAGGACCATCGCACGGACACGGCTGGGCGCATCGCCTTGAATAACCCGCAACGGAGCGACGCCGACAATCAATTCACAGTTCCCGTAGATGGCATGAAAGTGCGCCACGAATGGCCGGATGACCAACATACGAATCACGATCCCGTAAAATTTTGAAATGACCGGCATAAGTTGGACTCGTTCTGTGTTTTCGTTTCGCCTTTCGACTCCCGCCAACGGACGGAAGCTTCGGGTCAACCTCCTTTCGCAGCGCTCGTGCCAACGCCTGGCGTCCGCGTAACCGGTTGAGAATGCGAACAAAGCAAGAGAAGTCATGCCGGTCGATCACTCAAACTTGTTCGGCGGTGGGATTCCCCCGTCCCGCAAATGGGACTATCTCCATGAACCGTATCCCCGTAGCGGCGTCTCGGCAGAGCGCCGCTGGCTGTTGTTCCCATGAATTGCGGCGCTCTGCCGAGACGCCGCTACACCGTTCATGGCTCCGATGCGCGCCGAAAATGGCGAACGCTGGCGATATTAGGATTGGCGGCTGCGCATGTGGCAAGGCGAGCCGCCCTCATAACGCATTCGTCTGACCGTCCCGATCTTCCTCCCAATTCATCGGCGACCATTTGCTTTCAACGCGCGGCGGTTTCGCGCCAAACGGACGCAAGGCCATCGTGCGGAAATGTTCGTTGAAAAAGTCTCTCGCGTTGACCAGAAAGACAACGTCGTTCAGAACCCCCAGGAACAGCCACATACCCGCGAACTCAGCCAGGGTACTCTGAAGAAAAATACCGGCGCCGCCGGCAAAGAAAATCCACGGCAAAATCAGGATTCGCAAAATCGTCGCCAGGATCGCCCGTACCGAATCGCGCGACACCAACCCCCGCCACAACCCCACCCAACAAAGACAATACGAATCGACCAGCAACATCACCGCGCCCGCCCCCGCGATGAACGCGCCGGGCCGGTTGTTGACGAACAACAATTTTGCCGCGAGCGCCGCATCCAACACCAAGAGCGCGAGGAGCGGGCCGAGAAACCGGTGTCTGAACGCCGACAACATCCCGGTGGCGACCTCGCGGGTCTGCAACGGGGTCAACAGCAGCAGTTCCAGCGTTCCGTTCAGCCGGCTCGCGGCGAATTCGTGGCTGGCATCCGCGCCCACACAGATTTTGAACAGCGCGTGGATGATGGCAAAAGCCAGGCAACTGATTTGCGCCGACAGACGCCCCACCGGATCGGGATCGAAGCTCAACCAAATCCACAGCGCCATTGCCGGAAGGTACCAGATCAAACGCCGCTTTAAGTCATCGCGACTGGCCAGCCAGGCGATTGGACTCCGGGACAACAACTCGCGTCGCACCTCTCGCCGTCTTGCCGCGCCGCGGGACTGCCACCGCGCCCATCGGCCCCCTGCGTTGGACGCAAAGACGAATGATTCTTCCAGCGAGATGCGGGGAAGGAGTCGCCCGGCCAGCGCCAGGCAAACCCACGCCAGCAGATGAGTGATGAGTAGCGAGCTCCAAAACCAGCCGGACTCGAGCCGGTATCGCGGATCGAAGGCCAGGAGACAGTTGATGGCCGGACTGAATATAAACCACCAGGGACGCCATAGGGAACGATTGGAAGTAAGACCGAGACCCAAAAGCGGCAGAGCCGCTACGCTGAGGAGGATGGCAAGCAACGCGCCGGTTTGGGCCGCGCGTTGCTGCCGGCAAAACGTCGAAGTCAGAATTGTCACCGACAGCGAAAAGAAGAGCATGTTCACCAAGACGAGCGACAGCCGCCACACCTCGCCGGCCGTCACACCGCCAACCATCACGCAAACCGTCAGGCACGGAAACATGGACAGCAGACAATAAAACGGAGCGATCCCTTTGGCCGCGAGCTTGCCGAACGCGACATCGTGCCCGCGCAAATCCGTCAGGAACAGAAGTCCCAGCGTTCCTTCGCGTCGCTCACGGCTGATGCAATCGGAGGTTAAAAGCAGTCCAGCCAGCGCGCTGCCGACGAAGGCCGTCCATCCGAAAATTTCCAGCAGCGAATGGCCGAGCGCAGCGGCGCTGATCGAATCCGACCAGATAAGCAATCCGCAGCAACTGAGCCCGATCGCCGCGCCGGCGGCGGAAAGTCGAATGCGGTAGGCGCTCGGACGCCGCACCGCCGAGCGCATCTCATGCACCACCAGGGGAAGGAGGTTCATAAGTGAGGTATGAAGGATGAATTATGAATCGGTTATCAACCAACGCCGCCTGCAAGCCAATCTACCGGGAAAAATAACGCGACCGTTCAGCGCGCAGGTAGGTTGAGCAACCTGAACCACTAATCGAATGACACCGCGGCGGCTCAAATTTGTATGTCGCCCGCATCCCTTGTTTCCCCTTTGATCGCACAAGCCCCCTCTGATACCTTGTCGCAGGCTCCGGCCATCGCGCCGCCGGCTGGCCTTGATCCTGCTTGTAAGCTTGCCAGGATGGGGTCTCCGGCCGGCCGGAGCGTGTTAACCCGTAACGAAGGTAATGCAATGTCGAAAGCTGTCATGGATCCCGCGGAGGTCCGGCGTTTCGCCGAAGAACTGAAGCGGTTTAACCAGGATCTCCAGAACAGAATTACGCTGTTGCAAGCCAGGTTTGCCGCGCTGGGCGAAACCTGGCAGGACCAGGAGCATGCCAAATTTGCCGAGGAGTTCCGGCAAACGATGAGAGCCCTGGCGAAATTCATGGAGATATCCAATCAGCACACGCCTTTCCTGTTGAGGAAAGCACAGCGCATTGAAGAGTACTTGTCTCAGCACTAACATCATGCCCCTACCCGCCAAGGTCACCTCGATCGAGGCCCTGGACGATTTCAAGGCCAATCTGATCGTTTATCTCGAAAAGGCCGGCCGTCTCCTGGACGAAATCAGCGAGGACGTCGTCCGGACCCGGATCTGGCTCGAAACGGATCGACAGCTTCATTGGAAGAAGCTGGTGCACCATCGTGCCAAAGAACTTGCCCAGGCGGAGCAGGAACTGTTGACCGCGCGACTGTCCGACATGCCGGAGGCCATCAAGGCCCGTCGGTTGGCCGTCAACAAAGCCAAGCTCGCTCTGCGCCAGGCAGAGGAAGGACTGGTGCGGGTCAAACAATGGATCCGGCGATACGAAACTGAAGTGGAATCCCGTACCAAAGTTGTCGTGCAGTTGCGCCAGGTGCTCGCTTATGACATGAGCAAGGCTGCAGCCTTGCTTGAAGGAACCGCCGCGACTCTTGCTGCTTACGCTGAAACTGCGCCTCCGGCGCCTTCGCCTGCTTCAACCACCGCCGCCGTGGACGCAGTGGCTCCGGAAAACGATGCAGCCCATCCTTCCGTTACGAAAGGAGGCGGCGCATGAGCGCAAGCGCGAACGGGGCGCGACTGGCGGCGCTCACCAAGGAACTGCTGGTGCGATGGCAGCACACCCGGGAATATTGGAGGGACAACAAAGCCCGGGAATTCGAGCAGCGCTATCTGCTGGAACTGGAGTCCACGGTAAACTCGGCGATCACCGGCATCGCCAATCTGGAAAGTGTCCTCCGGAAAATCAGGAGCGATTGTGAGTAGCCTTCATAATTCTTGACCACGCACTGAGACCATGAACCCGCCTCCCACCCCCTCCCAGCGGGGAAGCCAACGTTCGAGCGCGCCTGCCGAGTTCCCCTCCTCCAAGGGGCCAGGGGTGGGTCACTTGACGAGTCGTCACATGGGGTCGGACAAAACGCTCGAACTCCTGGACCGCCTCAAAATCGTCGTCGAGAACTGCTCCATACGCGCGGATCAACTGGTACAGGAACTCAGGCAAAACAGCTCCCGCATCGACTGGCAGTTCGACCAGGAGGCCAAAGAATTGGAGTCGCGATTCTCCCAGGCCGTCGCCGAAGCGGATGCCTCGTTTCAAGTCGGTAAAGAGCGGCTTGAATCCCGCCACCGTCAGCGCAAAGCCGGAATGCTCCGCGCCAAGACCACCGCCAGGAAACAACACCTCAAGCGCATCGAAAGCCACGAAGGGCGGCAAATCAACGAAGTCCAGCGCGAGTTGCTGCAAACCAGCCGCCATCAGGAAGCCGAGCAGAAACGGATTGCCGGCCACTTCACGACCTTTCAGGAGGAGCTGGCCCGCGAACAGGATGCTTTGGCTGTCCTGGAACGCAAATCTCGGGCCGCCTTGCGCGGCTACACCCGGTTCCAACGCCTGCTTGACTCTCCCCATGAATCATCGCCGGGGTTGGACCTAGCGAACCGCATCGTTGCCCCATCCAGCTCCCCCGATAACGGGAGTGAGGCTCTCCGACGGGCGAGTGAGGCTGGAGGCCAAAGGAAAAAGGAGGAAGCCAGCGGCACGGCAGACGAACACCGGCTCCTCGAGGAATTCCGCGCGCTGCTCGCGCAGACAAAACGGAAACTCGGTTGGTTCCGCATTTCGCCGTTGCCGTTGCTCTTCAGTCTGCTTCCGCTGTGGCTGTTTGTTCCGTTGCTCCTGGTCGGACACATCGCGGCTGTTCCGCTGAGTTCGCGTTTTGCCGCGCGCGTTTTCTCCTGGCCGCAAGCAGCCATCTCCTTCGCCGCGTGCCTCGGCGGCGTGCTCGCGCTTCACTGGCTCGGCCGGCTTATGGCCGGGGCGTCGGCAAAGAGACTGGCCGCCGCGATTGGCCGCGCGCGCGCGCGCCTGGATGTCTGCCGGGAAACTGCCGAAGCAAATTACCAGAAGGAAAGTGAGCGCATCCGCCGCGAAGCCGAAGCCCGGACCGAACAGCTCCATCAACACTGGAACCAGGCGGTTAACGAAGCGGAAACGATGCGCAATGACGAGCAGCGTCACCTCGACGCCAAACTGTCGCGCGCCACGACCAGGAACGATCAGCTCCTTCAACATGGCCTGGAACGTCAGCAACAGCAGCGCGACCACGAAGTCGGCCGCTTGAAGCATGAACTGGAAGCGGACCGCGCCCGGCTGGAATCATCACGCTCAACAAAAAGGAAGCAGTCTGAATCAGCTCAGCAGGCCCAATGGCAGGCGCTCCAGGCCGAATGGAAGAACACGACTCAGTCCGTTTACGACACCTTCGCCGTCGCGCGCGAGTCAGCCGGCAAACTTTTCCCCGAATGGCGCGCTGCCTTGTGGGAAAACTGGAAAGCACCCCGCGAGTTCGTTGCTGCGGCGCCCTTTGCGCGCCTGGAAGTGGATGTTGAAAGACTCTCGGGCGCATTGCCGGACGACCAGCGGCTGGTCCTTCCGGGTGCCGCCCGGTTCTCGCTGCCGTTATTGCTCACATTCCCCGATCGCGGCTCGATTTTGTTCGAAACAAAAGAGTCAGGACGCGAGCCCGCGATCGCTGCGCTCAACAATCTGGTGCTGCGGCTGCTCTCTGGCGCGCCGCCCGGCCGGGTGGTGTTCACGATCCTCGACCCGCTCGACCTCGGGCAAAGCTTCGCCGGCCTCATGCACCTCACGGATCACGAAGACCGCCTCATCAATCGCCGCATCTGGACGCAGCCTGATCACCTCGAGCAACGCCTCGCTGAGTTGAACGAGCATATCGAAAAGGTTACCCAGCTCTATCTCCGGAATGAATACGCGACCATCGCAGATTACAACGAACAGGCGGGCCGCATCGCCGAGCCGTATCACTTCCTGGTCGTCGCCGATTTCCCGATCAACTTCAGTGATCTGGCCATCCGCCGCCTCCTGAGCATCGCCGCCAGCGGGCCGCGTTGCGGCGTGTTCACTCTCATCCATTGGGACCTGAGAAAACCGACGAGCGTGGAGTTTGTCCCGGACGACCTTCGCAAAGCGAGCGTGCGTGTCCGCGCCAAAGGCGACAGCTTCGTCCTGGCTGACAAACCGCTGGAAGGAACGACACTGCTTTTGGATCCACCGCCCGAAGCCGGCCTCGCCACCGCGTTTCTTGAAAAGGTGGGCCGCATCAGCGTGGATTCGAATCGCGTCGAAATGCCTTTCGTTGAAATCGCCCCGGAAGATTCCGCGCTCTGGACTCTGGAGACCACCAACGAACTGCGCGTTCCTATCGGGCGCACCGGCGCGACCAAGCTCCAGCAACTCGCGCTCGGCAAAGGCACCCGCCAACATGCCCTCATCGCCGGCAAGACCGGCTCCGGCAAATCCACCCTGTTCCACGTCATCATCACCAACCTTGCTTTGTGGTGCAGTCCGGACCAGGTCGAGTTTTACCTCGTGGACTTCAAGAAAGGCGTCGAGTTCAAATGCTACGCGACCCACAAACTGCCGCAAGCGCGGGTGGTGGCCATTGAGAGCGACCGGGAGTTCGGTCTGAGCGTGTTGGAGCGGGTGGACGACGAACTGCGTCGCCGCGGCGATCTCTTCCGCCAGCTCGGCGTCCAGGACCTGCCCGGCTACAAACGGGCCGGCGGCACAGAGCCGCTGCCTCGGACGCTCCTGATCATTGACGAGTTTCAGGAATTCTTCGTTGAAGACGACCGCGTCTCGCAACACGCCGCGCTTCTGCTCGACCGGCTGGTCCGTCAGGGCCGGGCGTTCGGCATTCACGTGCTGCTGGGTTCACAGACCCTGGGCGGAGCTTACACGCTCGCCCGAACCACGATCGGGCAGATGGTCGTTCGCATCGCCCTTCAGTGCAACGAAGCGGACGCCATGCTCATCATGGATGACGACAATCCGGCTCCGCGCCTGCTCTCGCGACCGGGCGAAGCCATCTACAACGACGCCGCCGGTGCCATCGAAGGCAACAGTCCTTTTCAAGTCGTCTGGCTCTCCGAGGAAGAACGTGAACGGTGGCTGGAGAAAGTCCGCCGTCGCGCGCAGCAAACTGCCGCGCCACAGGCCGGACCGGTCGTGTTCGAAGGCAATGCTCCTGCTGACGTGCGCGAGAATGCAGTGCTGCAAAGCGTCCTTTCGGCCAAGTCGATACAACCTGTGACAGCCGCGCGCGCCTGGCTCGGCGCGCCCAACTCCATCAAAGGACCGACGGAAGTCGCTTTCCATCGCCAGAGCGGCAACAACCTCCTCATCCTCGGTCAGCGCGATGAATCTGCCCTGGCGATGCTTGGCGTCGCGCTGGTTTCTCTGGCCGCCCAACATCCGCGCAACAAGGCGCGATTCATTGTCCTTGACGCGTCTCCGCAAGATTCAATGCACCGGAATTTCCTCGAAAAGATTGTCGGGGCCATTCCGCATGAGATTGCGCTGGCGGGCAACCTTGAACTGGAGAACGTGTTTGGCGCGTTGGCGGGCGAATTTGAAAAGCGTTCCGAGTCCGCAAGCGCGGCCAAAGCCCCGGCGGTTTACCTGTTCATCCACGGCATTCAACGATTCAAAGGTCTGCGGCACGAGGACGAGTTCAGTATTTCCCTCGACGACGCCAATGCTCCCGCCAGTCCCGGCCAATCACTGAACCGGATTCTCTGCGAGGGCACTCAGCTTGGATTTCACGTCATCTGCACTTGCGACACCCTCAACAACGCGAACCGATGCCTCAGCCGAAAGGCGCTCAGCGAATTCGAACTGCGCGTGCTGTTCCAGATGAGCGCCACGGACTCAGCCAGTCTCATTGACACGCCCAAAGCCGCGAACCTCGGTCTTCACCGCGCTATCCTCCAAAACGCCCAGGCCGGCACGCTCGAAACCTTCCGTCCCTACGCCCTGCCTGACTCCGCGTGGATCGAGGAGGCGGCGCGGGATTTGGCCCGGTTGCGGGCGTGATGTGGGAGAATCCTGATGAAGGGAATGGTTGATTGAGCTTTCGCTAATCCTGGACAAGATGCTGATCGAAGAGCCAGCCTGCGTTTCGTTCCAATCTTCATCCATGCCCGCGGAGAGCCACAAATGACCGTTGATGAGGCGAACAAATACATTCGCAACGCCTGCGTAGCGGGGACTTTTTCGGCAGCGGTGACATTGGTTGCGTCGTTGCTGCCACTCATTGGAGTCAAAGTCGGCAGCTTCGACATCTGGAATTTGACAGACGCGGGTCTGATTGCAGGACTCGTCCTTGGCATTTACAAGCAAAGTCGAGTTTGTGCTGGCGCAATGGTAATCTATTATCTGATCAGTAAGACCGCCCTGTATTTAGAAACTGGACGCGTTTACGGGGTGCCTCTGGCAGTTCTGT
>QHNT01000473.1 GCA_003218515.1 Verrucomicrobiota bacterium
CAAAAGACTTTGGTCCGAGTCCGAGCTGCAGGCTCTTCCGGAGGACGGCTACATTCACGAAGTGATCGAGGGGGAATTGGTGATGGGTCCGAAGAACAACTTTCAGCACGGCGACATGTGCGTTCGATTACTCGCGGCGCTCAGCCAGCACGCGCGGGCGAAGCGATTGGGCGTGGTGCTGGATTCGAGCACCGGCTTCTGGATGGGAAATGATAATTGTCGCGCGCCGGACATCTCCTTCGTTTCCAAAGCGCGGCTCGCGGGGTTAAAACGGCCGCCGCCGACCTTTTTTCAAGGAGCACCCGATCTGGCCGTGGAAATCCTGGCGCCTTCCAACACGCCGCAAGAGATCACGGACCGACTCAAGGATTACTTCAGCAGCGGCACAAGACTCGCCTGGATCATTCACCCGGACGGCCAATTCGTGGAAGTCTGCCACTCCTCGACGCAGCGCAGAATCGTGGGCCGCGCCGCGGACCTGGACGGCGAGGAGCTCCTGCCCGGCTTTCGTTACCCCATCGCTGATCTGTTTGCTGAGCGGGATTGGGCTTAATCGGTTGGCACACATTCTGGTTGTAAACCCTCCCCTGCCCCGCCAGATTCACCTCATGCAATCGGTTTTTGCCGGCCCGGTTTATGTGGTGCGCGACAACATCGACACGGACCAGATCATTCCCGCGCAGTATTTGACTCTCGTCCCGACGATTCCGGACGAATACGAGAAACTGGGCAGCTACGCGCTGTGTGGTTTGCCCGACTCCCTTTATCCGACCCGCTTCGTCAAGGAAGGGCAACTCGACAGCGAGTATTCGATTGTGGTCGGCGGAAAAAATTTCGGGTGCGGCAGCTCGCGCGAGCACGCGCCCATCGCCCTGGGCTCGGCCGGTTGCAAGATCGTTTTGGCCGAGAGTTTCGCCCGTATCTTTTTCCGAAATGCCGTCGCCACCGGCGAGCTTTATCCGTGCGAATGCACCGGCCGTTTATGTGAGGTCCTGAAAACCGGCGACGTGGTGGCGGTTGACCTGGACAAATGCACTGTGACCGTAAAAGCGACCGGCACGGCGTATTCGTTCAAACCGCTCGGCGACGTGCGTCCGGTGGTCGATGCCGGCGGGCTGTTCAACTACGCTCGGAAGAGCGGGATGATTCCCGCCGCGAAGTAGCGCAGGCATCCTGGCTGCGAGGACAGACTGGGAACCCGTCTTTGTTCAATCCCTAATTCTGCAGACGTGATGGCCGCAAGTCAGATTTTGTCAATGGGTGAGCAAGCCGTCAGCCACGGAGTGGCGGAAGAGGGAAGCCCACGGCGTGAGCCGTGGGGAAAAAAGCGCCGTCACCAAAAGCCCCGTCAGGGGCGACAGAATTACGCCCAAAGAGAATCTCCTTTCGCCGCGTCGCGGCTCCGATCGCTCATACTGCAACCCACGGCTGACGCCGTGGGCTACCTTCTACCGCTGCTCCGCAGCTACTGGCCGCCGTTCTCAAAAACCGACCTGCGGGCTGACGGTTTTCGCCTTTATGCCCATCGCTGATCTACGGAGAAGCTACACTCTGGCTGGTTTGCGCCGGGCTGACCTGAGTCCCGACCCCATCGCGCAGTTCAACAAGTGGCTTCAACAGGCCATCGACGCGCAACTACTGGAGCCGACTGCCATGACGCTGGCCACCGCCGGCAAGGCCGGCCGACCTTCCGCTCGCATTGTTCTGCTCAAAGGCGTGGATGAGCGCGGCTTCATTTTTTATACGAATTACGAGAGCCGCAAAGGGCGCGAATTGGCCGAAAACGCTAATGCGGCACTCGCTTTTTATTGGCCTGAATTGGAGCGCCAGGTGCGCGCAAGCGGCACGGTCAGCAAACTCTCGCGCGAGGAATCCGACAAGTATTTTCAAAGCCGCCCGCGCGGACATCAGCTTGGCGCGTGGGTCTCAACGCAGAGCGATGTTATCGCCAATCGAGGTGTGCTCGAAGAACGTCTCCAGCAATTCGAGAAAAGATATCCCGACACCGTGCCGCTGCCGCCGTTTTGGGGAGGCTACATGTTGTCACCGACGGAAATCGAGTTCTGGCAGGGTCGCCCAAACCGGCTGCACGACCGGTTTCGTTACACCAAACAGGCGAATGGAAATTGGCTGATCGAACGGCTGGCGCCTTAACCTGGCATAGGCTTCCAGCCTGGTAGGTTTTGAGCATAGTGGCGGCCATCCTGGCTGCCGTGGAGGGCGACATCTTGCCGTCCGGAAAGAAGGCCCGGTTATTCGGCGATCTGCAAATACCCGGACGGTTTGGGCTATGCATGAGTCTCGTTCCACCGGGCAGGATGCCCGGCAGGCGAGACGCCATTTCTGTTCGACAAGTAGTTTGCCTGGAGCGCAGCAGCGCTTCCCTTCTCCCTCTCCTCCCCAAAAAAGGAGGAGAGCGTCGGGGAGAGGAGGTCGTTTTTTATCAGTTTCCCCTGTCTCCAGCTCTCTCCCCGCTCGTT
>QHNT01000449.1 GCA_003218515.1 Verrucomicrobiota bacterium
TGGCTCGACATCGTCGGCAAGAAGCTGATGTGGGAAGGCCAGGAAATCGGCCGCGTTCCGTAAGTCAACCGCTTCCTGGTCATCCACCGCCTTCCCGCTGACCCGTAGTTACCGACACGCCTGTCCTTCGAACGGCAGCGTATCCGGCGTGATGCGCACTTCCGTCGAGAGGATGATCCCATCGTCGAAATCCAGCTCCACCAGAAATGCCGACCATCCCTGCGCCGGTTGCGGAACGAAACCGACGTACAGGCCGCTGCCCAGGTCTGACAATGGCGAACTTGTCCATGCTGCGCCGATGCTATCCAACCGGAAGTCACGCGCGGTTGGATTGTGTGCCTGCCACAGCTTGACGGCCTGCGGCCGGGTGACAGTCTGCACACGGATCGAACCGTCCGGTTCGAAGCTCCAACTGAATTGCGGCAGGGGATCGCCGTCCAGCACCCTCTTCCCCCACTGCAACACGGTCGTGATCGCGGTCGGGTCCTGCACCTGCCTGTGGTCCGTGTTTACGGTGTAACGCAGCCACTTCGGACCCGGCAGGCTCGCGTAATAGAACCGGCTCGAATCCGGCAGGAAGAACTGATCGCCTGCGGAATTGAGGAGCAGCTTCGGCATCGTGTACTTCGGGAAGTAGGAGAGCGGATCTATGATTTGCATCAGGTCCTGGCCTGCCGGCGTGTTCGCACGGCAGAACAGATCGAAATCGACGTAGTCCTGCACGGCCGGACTGTAGAAGCCGTACGCTTCGAAGTGGTGCCGGGTGTTTTCCGCGAAGTTGGGGATGTCGATGGACAAGGGCGCCATCGCGACCACGCGCGGATCGACGGCCGCGGCAAGATACGTTGTCCAACCACGTTTCGATCCGCCGGTGACGAGGAAGTCCCGGATGTACGGCAGGCGCTTCTGGACCGTGTCCATCGCGCGAACAACCGACTTCGTCATGGCCACATGAACCGGCCACTTGAAGTCACCGGTCACGAGGTGCTTGTTCAGGCTGTACGCAAGTATCCCGTCTTCCGTCCGGGCGTTGTTCACTTCATCGGCGAAAAACAACGGCTGGTTCGGCACCTGGTCCAACTGAGCATACGAGCTGCCATAGAGGAAGGCGACCGCTGCCAGGTCTGAATTGACTTCTTCCGGCGGACCGGAGTCGTTGCTGCCTCCGTTAATCAACAGCGCGCACTTGTTGTCCGCGAACCACGGTTCGATGATGCCGAGGTCATGCTCCCAGAGGGGACGATCCACTTCGTTGATGCTGCGCCATTGCTGTGACCGCATCCGTATCGTGTGTTTGTTCCACCCGAAGTGCATGTCGTAGTCGTTCAACGTCCAACCGTAGTTGTTGTCCAACTGACCCACATAGCGCACCAGAGCATTGGCGGGAGTGGAGGTCTGGGGCAGGAACACGACCGTGACGCGCTTGTCCCCGAACATGTACAGGGTCTTCGACGGGCCCGTGCCGGTGATATCTCCCTCCCAATGATCCACCACCCAGCCGTCAGCAGGCGTGGCAGTAATGGTGACTTTCTTCCCCAACGAATAGGAGTAAACACCGACGTTCGGAGTGATGGCGCCTTCGCCGATGCGCGTCATGTTGAGGCGCATGGCCTGGACGGAAAGCGCCACGCAGCATTGACAGATTGCCGCTGCCAGAAACGCCTTTTGCATAGCGGTTAGTTGTGGCCCGCAATGGTCAAGGTGGCGTAATTGGGCGTGCCCACGATGTAACCCGGGCCTTGTTCCAGCATCAAAAACACGTCCTCGTCGATTGGCCATCGCGAAGGACCTGTTGGAACGACCTTCACGTCCGCGGAGGACGCGCCGGCAGGAATCGTCACTGAGCCGGGCAAGGTTTGATAATCCACACCGTTCTGCGGGGTGCCACCCAGGCTGTAGCGCACGGTCACCGCCGACCCCGTGCCGCCGCCGGTGCGACTGACGGTGAACACGCCAATGTCACCTGGCCCTGACGCACGTTTGTCCGAAGCCACGACCGACACCCACGTTCGTCCGTCCGGCGATGGCAGTGGCGCCGTCGTGACATGGATCGCCACGCTCTTGCTTTTGGAGCCGCCACTCCCGGTCACCGTCAACGTCGCTGTGTAATCTCCGGCAGTGTTGTACGTGTGCGCCGGGTTCTGCGCCGAGCTGTGCGATGAGCCGTCCCCAAAGTTCCAATCCCGGCTCGTGATGCTCCCGCTCGACTGGTCCGTGAACTGCACCGTCAAGGGCGCGTTGCCCGACGTCGGATTGGCCGTGAAGTTCGCCGTCGGTGGCGGCGTGTTGACCTGGATCGTGACACTCTTGCTGTTGGACCCGCCGCTGCCCGTCACCGTCAGCGTCACCGTGTAAGTCCCCGCGTTGTTATACGTGTGCGACGGGCTGAGCGCCGTGCTGTGCGCTGAGCCGTCCCCGAAGTTCCAATCCCGGCTCGTGATGCTCCCGCTCG
>QHNT01000209.1 GCA_003218515.1 Verrucomicrobiota bacterium
CCTGGTGTATGAGAATGATTCCTTTCGTGTGCCCTGCGACAAATGAGCTGCTGTGCGAGGAAGCACATACCTTGGTTTCGAGCCACGGCAAAGCTTACCCGATCCGGAACCGCATCCCCAGGTTCGTCTCCGACTCTAACTATGCCCAAGCTTTTGGGTTGGAGTGGACGATGCACAGCAAGACGCAGCTCGATAGCGCAACCGGCACGACTATTTCTCGTGAGCGATTGGAAAGGTGTTTGGGGGGGCCGCTCCCAACGTTGGCGGGACGGACAGTTTTCGAGGCAGGATGTGGCGCGGGGCGGTTTACCGAACTGTTGGTTGGAGCGGGAGCTCTGGTCCATGCCATTGATCTGAGCGCCGCGGTGGAAGCGAACCGGAAAAACGTCGGTGAGCGATCCAACTATGTGGTTGCGCAAGCCGACCTTTCAAGCCCGCCTTTTCCAAAAGCTGTCTTCGACGTTGTCATTGGATTAGGGATGATTCAGCACACTCCTTCTCCAGAGAAGACCATCGAGTCACTCTATGCTTTGGTGAAGCCAGGAGGTTTGCTGGTGGTTGACCATTACACGCGGGATTTCAGTTCCGTGACCAAGCTCGCCCCCGTTTATCGACGCTTTCTGAAGGAGATGTCCCCGGAAAGGTCAAAACGGATCACCGATAAACTGGTGCGTCTCTTCTTTCCACTTCATTGGGCGGTGCGAAAAGTGTGGCTGGCGCAAATGCTCCTCAGCCGCATTTCGCCTTGCCTCGTTTACTTCCGCTCATTTCCCCAGTTGAGCAGGGAGCAACACTACGAGTGGTGTCAGCTCGATACTTATGACCATCTTACCGACTACTATAAACATTTCCGAACGTGTGGTCAGATTCGCGCAATACTGGCGCGACTCGGAGCCGGGCAGATCGAAACTTGGCGCGGCGGCAACGGCGTGGAAGGCCGATGCCGAAAACCGCAGGCACCATCGGTCAGTCCGTTGAAGAATGAGGTTTGACAGGGAAATCTGGTTACCTTTGGCGTGACCAACTCATCCCGCCGGCTCAGAAGACGATACTGTATGTGTGGCATCGCAGGTTGGATCGGAGTCCGTTCCTCGTCACCGCAAATCGTGGAGCGAGTCGCCCGCGCTTTGCGGCATCGTGGTCCCGATGCGACAGGAGTAAAATCGTGGGACGACGCGACTCTGATTCACACTCGCCTCAGCATTATCGACCTGTCTCCCACAGGCGCCCAGCCGATGGCTAATGAGGATGGCACGATCTGGACGGTGTTCAATGGCGAGATCTACAATCATCGGCAACTCCGGCAAGATTTGGCCGCTCGAGGGCACAGGTTTGTCAGCCGGTCAGACACCGAGGTTCTCCCGCATCTTTACGAGGAGTACGGCCCCGCGATGGTTGAAAAACTTCGGGGCATGTTTGCCGTGGCCATCTACGATACGCGAAGACGGAAGCTGCTGCTGCTGCGCGACCGATTTGGGATCAAACCTTTGTTCTATTCTGCCGCGGCAAACCAACTGATGTTCGCGAGCGAGATTCACGCGTTGCGCCAAATGCCGGGCATTGATGAGACTCCCGACCGCCAGGCAATTTTCGACTTTGCCGCGCTGTTCTTTGTGCCTGCGCCCCAGACGCTCTATCGCGGCATCCGCGCCTTGTGTCCAGGCGAGTTGCTCGAAGCCGAATGGGAAGGCGAACGACTCAGATTAACCATCCGCCGATATCATCGCTGGAAATTGCAGCCGAACGACGGACTTTCATTGGCCGAGGCGACCGAAGAAGCGAACGGGTTGATCGGCCAGGCTGTGGGAAGACAGTTGGAGAGCGATGTGCCACTCGGCACACTCTTGAGCGGAGGAGTTGACTCATCACTGGTCACCACACGACCTTGGAGATGGACAGCTTCCGTGGCACGTGGGACCACATTACCTCAATTCTTCTTCAGGCGGGCCAGCCGTACGCTGACACGTCGGTGTTTGCCGCCAGCGCCGTATGCGAGTTCATGCGACAACATGTGAAGGTGGCGCTTTCGGGCGACGGGGGCGACGAGGGGTTTGGCGGGTACGGTTCGTTCTGGCGCATTGGTCTGATCACAGGCTTGCAGTCATTACCGGCGGGATTGCGGACCATGGTGGCGCGCGGTCTCGCGCCGGGATTAAGTCGTTTGGGAGTGTTTCCTTCCCGCTACTGCGAGCGGCTCAACGAACTGAGCGCTACAGACGATGCAGGCATTCTGCAGAGCCTGGATTCATGGATTCGTCCAAGGGAACACGTGCAGCTTTGCCGTGATACCGGTCTGCTGCCGATCCGCCGCTGGTTCGAGCCGCAGTGGGAACATGCGCTGCCGCCCAACGCCTCGCGGTTGGAGCGGCTATCGGCGCACGCAACCGAAGTGAAAATGCGCCTGCGGTTGCCGAACGATTACCTCTTCAAGGTGGACCTCGCGAGCATGCGCAGCAGCCTCGAAGTGCGGGTACCGATGCTTGATGAGGACCTCGTCCAGTTTGGCTTGACCCTGCCGCACCGGCTGAAGGTGCGGCGGCGCACCGGCAAACAGGTTCTCCGTGGCGTGGCCCGCCGTCATCTCCCCCCCAGAATCGCTGACAAGAAAAAGTCCGGTTTCGGCGTTCCAGTGGATCGCTGGGTGGACGATGACTTCAAGACCGGCCTGCGGGAGCTGTTGCTCGGAAGCGACTTGCCACTTCAGGATTACTTCCGTCGTGAGGCCTATGAGCCCGTGGTCACGGCGTTCTGCGAAAACAGGCCGCATCCCGCCATCTCGCGCGGCGGCCTATATGAACGGGTAATTATGCTGCTGTCGTTGGCGCTGGCGCTGCGGCGTTGCTAAAGACCGCCGCTCCTCCGATGAATTCTCGACCATCACACGGACACCTGTTGATCATTTCCCACACGCCTCATTATCGCCGAGACGGCGAGATCGTCGGTTGGGGCGCCACGGTCCGGGAGATCGACTATCTGGCCACACTGTTCGAACGAGTGGTCCATATTGCTCCGCTTCACGCGGATGCCGCGCCGGCGAGCGCGCTGCCTTATCAGTCCTCGCAGGTCCGACTGCGGCCGGTGGCTCCCGGCGGCGGCGCGCGGCTGCGCGACAAGCTCAGTATTCCGCTGCGCTACCCGGGATACGCTCGGGCGATCCTGCAGGAGCGACGCGCTGCGGATGTGATTCATGTTCGGTCTCCGGCCAACATCAGCCTGCTCGCGCTAATGATACTTGCCATGCTGCGAGGGCCTCAGGTGCGTTGGGCAAAGTATGCGGGAGATTGGAACCGCACCGGTCCCGAGCCGTGGTCGTATCGGTTCCAACGGTGGTGGCTGGCCCACGGGCTACATCGTGGTTTGGTAACGGTGAACGGACGGTGGCCGAATCAAGCGTCCCACATTCGTTCCTTCCTGAATCCGTGTCTGACCGAGGCAGAACTCAAGGAGGGTGCTGACGCTTCCCGGAGCAAGCGGCTCGGCAAACCGGTGCAGTTGCTGTTTGTGGGACGGCTCGAATCCGCCAAAGGCGCGGACGTATGCGTGGAGACCGTCGTCCATTTGAAAGAGGCAGGCGTTGCCGCCCGACTCGATCTCATCGGTGAAGGCGAAGAACGCCGCGTGCTTGAGTGCAAGGCCATTGACTTGGGGGTCGCGGAGTCCGCGAAGTTTCACGGCGGACTTCCACGCGAGCGACTCGGCCAATTCTATGCGCGCGCTCATTTCATTCTTCTTCCGAGCGAAAGTGAAGGCTGGCCCAAGGTGCTCAGCGAGGCCATGGCCTATGGCGCTGTGCCGATGGCTTCGGCGGTGTCAAGCATTCCTCAATATCTGAATGCTTTTTCGGCCGGGCACGCGATCAATTCACGTGATCCACACTTGTTTGGCAGCGCCATTGAGACTTATGTGGGCGCTCCCGCGCTCTGGAAAGAACATTCGATGAACGCTTTGAAGGCAGCAAAACAATTCAGCTATGACAACTACCTGCGGGCCGTTCGGAAGCTGCTGAATTTGCCCCTCTCATTAGAGTGCGACGTGGCCGACAGTGCGGAACCTGAATTCCAAGGCGATGCATGAAATAATGGACATCGGAGTTGATTCGTCGGTCCCGGTCCACGCCTGGCCAAGACTGCTCATCGTGGGCAGTTTCCTTCCCGGGTTTGAGCTGGCGAGGTATGCCGGTGGCAACCTGGCGGTTGAGATTATCAGGGGCGGAGGCAAGGTGATCACGACTTCGAACCGGCGGTGGCGGCCGGTCCGCCTCGCAGACATGTTGCGGACTATTCACCGGCGACGGGGGGAGTACGATCTTGCGCACGTTACGGTCTTCAGCGGTCGAGCCTTTATTTACGCAGAATGCGTTGTCGCTTTGTTGTGCGTCCTCGGGAAGCGCTGCACCTTGGGTCTCCACGGTGGCAACCTTCCTGTTTTCGCCGGACACCACCCCGCACGAATTCGGAGATTGCTGAATCGATCGAGCGTGGCGGTTTGTCCCTCTCGTTACTTGTTCGAGGAATTGAACTCTTTTGGAAAGGAGTTGCATTTGATACCCAACGCGCTCCACATCGTCAAGTATTCTTGCAAGGCGAGAAGGTTTCCCGGACGCCGCCTCCTTTGGTTGCGGGCCTTTCATGCCATCTATAACCCGGAAATGGCAATCGCCATGTTTTCGAGAGTTGTGGACGCCATTCCGGACGCATCCATGACGATGGTCGGTCCTGATAAGGGTGACGGGACCTTCCAGGCGACGAAGAAAATGGCCAAAGACCTGGGTTTGCTCGAGCGAATCTCATTCCCCGGCCCAATACCGAAAGAGGATGTCCCCAAAGTTATGGCTCGTCATGATGTTTTTGTAAACACCACGAATGTTGACAACTCACCCGTGAGCGTTGTTGAAGCCATGGCCTGCGGCCTGCCGGTGGTGAGCACGAATGTGGGAGGAATTCCCTATCTCCTCGAGCACGGCAAGACGGGTCTGTTGGTAAGCCCCGGTGACGCCGGAGAGATGGCGTGCGCCGTAAAGAGCCTTTTGAGCGAACCGCAGCTTGCTCAAGACCTGGGCGACAACGGCCGCAAACTGGCGGAGTCGTTCGATTGGAATGTCGTGCTCCCTCAGTGGCAGCGTTTGCTCACGCGGGTGGCCTTCGGGTAGAGCAATTGCCAAAATAATGAATCCGATGGTCGAATGTCCAACGGCTCCCCTCACCCTGCCCTCTCCCCTCATCGGATGAGGGGAGAGGGTGGCTTTAGCCGGGTGAGGGGAGTTCCTGCACACGACGTTGATCGGAAATTACACTTTTGGCAACCACTCTAGTCCACTCCTGACGGACGCCGATCTCCGAAATATCAACGTTGGTTGCCAACAATTTTGCATCAATGAATCAAATCTGGGAGACTGCTTATTCGTTAGCGCCGATCTGGGCCCAGCACACCGCTATTTCGCTTTGGGGCTATCTATGGAAGAGCGAACGGCTGGGGGGCAGGTTCAGCGAATACGTTGACGACTTCCGCAGCCGGGATAAGTGGGATAGCGAGCAAATGGAAGCCTATCTGACGAGACAACTCCGACAGGTCGTTCTTCGAGCATTTTACTCTGTCCCTTACTACCGGGAACAGTGGGCGAATTTGGGAGTAGCAACAGTTGATCTCGAGCGGATGGAGCTGCAGCAGCTCGCGGAACTTCCAGTAACGCCCAAAGCTGCCGTGCGGGATCGCCCTTGGGACTTCGTTGACCCGGCCACTCCTCGACGATTCCTTCATCGCTATCTAACCAGCGGAAGCACCGGAACTCCGGTTACGCTTTTTTGCACGAACGACGGTCATCGGCGCTTTGTGGCCGCGCGCGAGGCCAGGTCTTTCGGTTGGGCAAACACGAGCATCCGCCAATCGAGGTCAATGATCGGCGGGCGGTTGGTGGTGCCGAAGGCCGCGAGTAATCCTCCGTTCCACCGCTACAACCTCGCAGAACGTCAGATCTACTTCTCCGCATTCCACATATCTCCAAAGAACATGCCGTATTACGCAGCCGCCTTGAATCGATATCGCCCGATGATTTTAACGGGCTACGCCTATTCCCATTTCGCTCTTGCCCAGATGATGCTGGCCGATGGTTGCCGACTGGACTACGAACCCGATGCTTTGATTCTAAGTAGCGAAAAGCTTACCAGGGAAATGAAGGAGACCATCCAGGAAGCATTTCATGCTCGTGCGTTCGAGGAATACGGCGCGGTAGAAAACTGCATGCTGGCTACCGAGTGCCACGAGGGTCGCCTCCACGTCAGCCCGGACTTCGGGATTGTAGAGATTGTTGATGAACGAGGTCGAAACGTCCCGCCAGGTGTCGCTGGACGAATTCTGTGCACCTCCCTTTTGAACGAGGCCCAGCCCCTGATACGCTACGAGATCGGTGATTTGGGAACGTGGGACTCCGAACCATGTCCCTGCGGTCGCAACCATCTTCCGGTGCTCAAAGAGATTGTTGGGCGTCTTGAGGACGTCGTCGTCGGTCCAGACGGACGTCGTCTGGTGCGCTTCCATGGAATCTTCGTTGGCCTCCCAAATGTTACCGAGGGTCAGGTCGTGCAAAGCTCACTCAAGGACTTTGCGGTGCGCTTGGTTGTTCGCGAAGGTTTCGGCTTGCGCGGCGAGCAGGTCATTCGGCAACGATTCACGGAGCGATTGGGGGATGCCCGTCAGATAGGCTGTGAGTGAGCATATCAAGTCAGTGGAGCGAACCCCGAAAGCCGATACTGTTGGGCTAGCGATACCCCCTCATCCCGTCCTTCTCCCCCACTGGGGGAGAAGGTGCCCGGCTCGTCTGCCGTAGGCCTGGCGAAGGCGGAAGGGCGGTTGAGGGGGATTCCATGGGAAGATTTCCCCAAACTTTGAACGCGCATTGCTCTCTTGAACCCCGAGAGGCCCCCTCACCCGGCCTCCGGCCACCCTATCCCCATCGGATGGGGAGAGGGAAAAAGCCGTCGGCCGTTTTTCATGCCGAACAGTTATTGGCGGAGTGCAGGCCTCCTGTCTGCTTTGGGTGGTTGCAGTGTCCAAAGTCTGACCAATGAGGTATGCTCGCCAGCCTGAGGACAGGCCGATACGGCCTTTCTCGAACTGCGCATCCTATTGCTATGAAACAGCTCAGGAATTTCGCCGCCGGCCTGTCTCAGGAACGCGTCGAGCCTATCAGAAGGGTTGGCTTGATTCGTGCGAGTGTGATACTACGGGCCCGTGAACCGTCCCGACTAAAGTCTTCAGACAAGAATGCGAACGAACCTGGCAGCGACGCTGGCGCTTGCGCTCATGCTTTTGACGGTGACCTCCTCGGCACAGGATTACCCCGTCAAGCCGGTTCCGCTTAACATGACCGCGGATCAGGCGACGACCTTTCTCGTGGACCTCTCCTCTCCGAAAACTCAGGCCGATCGCGCAGCCGGCAATCCATTGCTCGGTTTGAATCCCGCCGGATTCATTCCGGGCGGCGGGTATAAAGGCAGCTTGAGTTTTGCCAGCGCGACCAATCTCCCTGCGAATGCCTGGACTATCGAAATGGTTGTCCGTCTCCACTATGACGCAGCGAGCATCGGTGACATTTCGTTGTGCAGTTGGAACGATCCATTGTCGCAATTCACCTTCAGTTTGCTCCTGAGCCAGGGTTGGGGTGCCCAGGCGCGCTTTTATTGCTGGAGTCCTTCCGACTACTTTTACTCCCAGCCTTATGCGGGTGGCAATGGCCGTTCGATTCAAGCCAGCGCGCTCGACAAATGGGTCTATGTCACGTTCGGGTGCGACTTCGCAGCACAGCGGACCCTGGCCATCGCCCGCGAGTTGAATGGGGACCTCCTCAATCGCGACATCAACTTCGCGGCCACCCCGTCGTTGGATACGAACTTCCTGAGTGGGTTCCCACTTGCTCAACAGGCGGGAGAATTGGCGAGACGTTGGTTGTCAACTGGCACTCGTTTCGCCCAAAGCATGCCCGCGACCATCAGTTTGGGACATAACAATGCGGAGATTCGGTCGATTCGGATTAGCAAGGGTTACCGTGCTGATATTCTTGAGATTGCACCGCTTCTTCCCAGCCATACACCAAGCAATTGGGTTCCTTCAGATTTTCCATCTTTGGCACGGACGCAGACGGTCAGTAGAACCGTGGGATATGGAGGTTACGCCAATTACCGGACGATGAACGTCCCGGAAACATATTTTCCGATGGCGGTCGGCAACGCTCCAATTGTGCTTCAACTCACAAACGTTCCGGCCGGTCTTTATTCCTTCTACGTCTATGGGTGCATTGCGCCTAATGGTCGGACGAATCTGAATCGGGTGTGGCAACCATGCCCGATGAATTTTAAGGTCACCAACGCGTCTGGGACAAACCTGGCTTTTGGACGGATGCTGCTCAAGCAAGCCCTTAGGCCGCGAAGGATGCAAGGGTTCCACGTCCACGTTCCAGTTCAAACGAACGTTTCGGTCGTGTTCCAACTTCATACAAATGCAATGGAGACGGCATGGATACAGCATATTGCGATGGTGGATCAGCTTTTGACATTTCCCGATGTGGCCATCAAAAAGGCTCAGAACATTGCCGTTGGAGCAACCAGTCAGGACACGGTCCTGACCGATGCCCGCAAGCTGCGGGATGATGCCATTTGGTCCGCGTTGCCCCCTTTGAACACTCCGTTGCAGATCGGAGGCGGTCTTGGGGAAAATCAGGTGACTGAATTTCAGAATCCGCCTTCCGGAATATCGGTGGACACCTGGGTCACCAAAGCGTTTAAGAACCTTCTTCTTTATCAGGAAGTGAATTTTACGTTTTCACCGCTCGATTTTGTAAATACGAACAACGGGGCAATTTTCGTTCAGAGCAACATCTTGAATGCGGCTGCCTGGCCGGGCGCCTATGGCGAGGATCCCACCGGCGTGTTTTTCAAAAAAGCCAGTTTTCCATCTCTGACCACGGACATTTACAATACCAAGCGGGCGGAATTATTGGGTCACCGTTACCTTCTGTTTGCCTGTGCAATTATGAACTCGCGTGGCACACTATGGGGTTTGGATTTGCCATTATCCTATTTCAACGGAGGCGACGCGAACATCGGGCATGACGCGGCGCTGGCCCTGGTGCGACTGGCTTATGACTGGCCCGCGCTGGAAATGAATTTGCACGAAACGCGCTTGTGCACCCATTCTCCCGATTTTGCAATTGGCAATGATTTGACCACCACCCGGAACGGCAAGATGCAATATGAGGGGTGGTCCGGGGATCACACTATCTGGCTCTTTGAGGCGTATGACCAGGTATTTCCCTATATCAAGAACAACCAGGTGTTTGCCGATGCCGTGCATCGTTTCATTCCTTGGGTGAACGCGCCGGGCGATGTCGTGCGGATGCTGGACCGTTACCTTGTCTGGGCCAGTGTTCGGGACACGGAGAACGGACTTATCAACGCCTCTGTTGGAGTGCATGATGCCGCCGCTCAAGTGCTTGGACCCGGCCCGCAGACCATGCCTTTGTTTGATCTGACTCGGCAATACGCAGCACTCTACCCGATTGTGGGAACTTATCAGGAGATGTATGGCACAGCCCTTTCACGCTCCGGGTGTTATTACATCGGTTCGTGGATGGTCTATGCCTATGCCAGCGCGCAGGACTTGATTGAGAAGGCCAGTCGGATGAAGGCTGCCAGACTGGCTGGCGTATCGCTTCCAATGGACCTGTCAGATGTGAGCAAATACATCAAGCCACGGAGCGCGGCGGAATTCATCATAGACGGCTGGGTCGCAGGTGGGTTTCCCTTGACCATCGGTGATGCCAGCGGCGGCACGCACGTCTCAAACAAAGCGGCCACCAATGTTCTTTCGACTGCTGACGGCATCGCGACACTGGACAAGGCGTTTGACCTGTATGGCGGACCACGTCAGGCGTGGCTGTTAAAGAACTGGTTTGGGCGGACCAGCGCGTCAATCGTCAGCGCCGCAGCGACGACCAACAATCCTATCCTCTATAACCACTCCAGGGTCATACCGGATTACGCCGCGATCCTCGAACTTATGCCGGACGAAACCAATGTGCTGAACAAGACCTCGGCCACGTTGCGTCTTGGCATCGGGCAAGGGCATTCACACCACGATTATCTCGACCTGAACCTGTTCGGAATGGGTTTGCCGTTAGCGGTTGATTTGGCCTGCCGTGACGAAGGAGATAACTGGTCGCGGCCAGGAGCAGGCTGGAGCTTTCTGCACAATCACGCGCTCGCGCACAACAGCGACGATCCCAACGGCGCGGGGTTGCAGACCGGCGAACCGTGGCTTCGCGCCTTTGCTCCTCCGCTCCTTCGGGCAAGTTACACGGATCAGGCAGGAGCAGTGCAGGTGGACCGGGATACGCTTCTGATGCCGGTAGGGAACACCGGGACCTTTTACGCATTCGATGTTCAACGGTACAATTTGCAGGCTACCTGGACCATGACTCGTACCACCAACAGTTTTGCCTACACCTTCAACGGCGGTGGCACCCTGCGGACGGTGGCTTGTGAACCAACCGTTCTGGGTCCCCTTTACAACCCCGCGCTGCCAGGAGTGAAAGTGCGCGCTACGCTCCTGGGCCGCGGCAACGACACTGTCCTTCAGGGAAACCCTTACTCGGATGTCTATTCTTACTCTTTTCCGTTCCTCTGGGTGCAGTGCACCAACGAGGTTGAATCGGTTTATCCAGCGGTCTATGAGTGGTACCGCGGCAACGCGCCCACCGTCGCAGTGGCCCAGGTTCTGCAGACGAATCCTCTTAAAGTGCAAGTGACGACCGTGAGCGGGCAAATCGACACGTACGAGTTCACGCCGGATTATTGCCTGGCCGTTTCGCGCGACTCCCAAGGCGTGCGTTGGGCCAAACTTTCCGGCTCCGCCCAGATCACTTTGCCGGACCTCTCCCTCCACCCGGCCAGCAACTACGATGTCGCCATCACCGGCATCGACTATGCCGCGCGCCGGCTGACGACGAGTGGGACACTGCCCGGAAATCCCGGCGTGACCGCCGGCAACAACGGCCGAAAAATTTTCCTTCAACTGTACGGTTCCGGGACTTCGTTCGGCTGGCAGGACGATCTGCTGGTGGCAGAGGGAGAGATCACGGATTTGCACGTCACCGGACCGAACACGGTGAGTCTGACTTCCAATCAGCGGGTGCTCTTTGGCGGAAGCGGAAACCGGAAAGCAGAAGCCATGACGCAGACGACGGAGGACGGACAGTGGCACTTCCGCGGTGGCACCGTGGTTCGCAGTCCGGTTGGAGTGCCGTTGACGACGGGTGTGTTCAAGGACGCGAACGGCGACGGGCGCATCAATGTAAAAACGTACGAGATCGGTCTTGGCGACCGGATCGCTTTGCCGGTTGAGATCACGCTCCAGCGGAGTTCCACGGGCTGGCTTGTCCTTGCCAATGCGCCTCTCCGTGCAACGGTCAATGCGACCGCGTTTGACCTGCCGGCCTTTGATGGTTGGAGAGAAGTGACTCCCGGTGGCCAGATCAGGCCCTTTCCGCCGACGAACCTTCGATTCTTGCGAACGAACTGATCGAGTCCGCTCTCAGCCCCGCCCCGAAGCTACGAAAAGGGGCGATGCAGAATTACCCGTTGCCGAGGAGAGGCCAACTTCCCGTTCTACCGGAGGGTACGCAGTGAAAACCTTAACTCCCACCGTTTCCATTATTATCCCCTGCCGGAATGAGTGTCCCCACATTGAAGCTTGTCTCTCTTCCGTGCTCGCACAGGAGGAACCCCAGGGTGGCTTCGAGGTGATCGTGGCGGATGGAATGTCAGATGATGGAACGAGAGAAATCCTGGCTCGGTTGGAGGAACAGGTCGGTGGTCTCAACGCTGAACGCTCAACCGTGTCCCCGGCCCCCCTCTCCGCATCCGATGGGGAGAGGGCTGGGGTGAGGTGCACTTCGTCCTCTTATCCGGACGGTCCCGAAGTCTGTAGTCTCGGAGTCCCTCAACCGCCGGGACGAAGTCCCGTTCTCCGGATCATCGATAATCCCGGACGCATCGTTTCAACCGGTCTGAACATGGCGATTCGCGCCGCGCGCGGCGAGATCATCATCCGCATGGATGCGCACACGGAATACACCCCAGATTACGTGGCGCGTTGCGTAGAGGTGTTGGGAAAGACAGGAGCGGACAACGTGGGAGGGCCTTGGTTGGCAAGAGGGGACGGTTACGTTGGCCGCGCCATCGCTGCCGCATTTCAGTCGTCGTTCGCTGTCGGCGGCGCCCGCGGACACGACGCAAACTACGAAGGTCCGGTCGATACGGTCTATCTGGGCTGCTGGTCCAAAGAAACTTTCGAGCGGTTTGGATATTTTGATGAAGAGCTGGTGCGGAACCAGGATGACGAACATAACCTGCGGATCACGCGCGGTGGAGGCAAGGTTTATCAATCGCCCAAAATCAAGAGTTGGTATCGGCTGCGCGGAACGCTGTCGGCGCTGTTCAACCAATACATGCAATACGGCTATTGGAAGGTGAGGGTGATCCAAAAGCACAAACTGCCGGCCTCGCCGCGTCACCTGGCGCCCGGGGCGTTCGTCTTAGCCTTAACGTCGCTATTTCTACTTTTTGCTTTCGGCTCTCTGCTCTCAGCGTTCGCGCCCAACTCTCAGCTTTCAGCTTTGAATATACCGATTCCTATTTTCAGCTTTCATATTTCAGCTTTCAGCTTTTCCTTTCTAGCTGCTCTTGGAACTTACGCACTTGCCGTGCTGGTTGCATCGGTTCACGCGGCGGCGCGGACCGAATGGAAGTTGTCGCCAGTCCTGCCCTTGGTGTTCCCCTGCTATCATTTCGGATATGGATTTGGGTTTTTGCGTGGCATCCTGGATTTCGTTATCCGCCGCCGCCGAGCATCACCGTCATTCACCAAACTCACGCGCGGGTCTCCAGAGGTGAAGGCCATGGGCCGTAGTCCGTAGTCAGTGGTCCGTAGTCAGTCGTCAGTGGTCAGTGGTCAGTGGTCAGTAGTCCTGTTGTCCTTTCAATGTCTTTTCTCTACAGCGTCCTTTTGAAGCTGCTTTATCCGACTTCGTTTTGCTTGGTCTTGCTGCTCGCAGGGGCGTTCCTGCGCAAGCGCAAGATCGCGAGTCGGTTCTGCCTTTGGCTGGCGGTGGGCACGCTGCTGGTGTGTGGGAATGGGTGGCTCGGCCGAGAGCTCGCCCGGCACCTGGAATGGCAGTATCTGCCGTCGAATCCCGTCCCTGAAGCGGACTGCATCGTGATCCTCAGCGGCGGCGTCGCGAGTCGGACTCCGCCCCGGCCGACGATTGAAGTCGGGGAGGCAGGTGACCGGGTCCTGTATGGCGCGCACTTGTTTCGCCAGGGCAAAGCGCCGCGAATCATTTGCACGGGAAACGTGGCGACCGGCGGATTCGCCGCGCGCCCTGTTGCGGAGGATATGGCGGAGTTGCTCGAAATGCTCCAGGTGCCCAAGGACGCGATCATCACAGAGGAGAAATCGGGGAACACTCGCGAGCACGCAAGAAATCTTTATCCGGTCCTCCAGGAAAAAGGATTCAAACGTGTCCTGCTGGTGACCTCGGCGATGCACATGCCCCGGTCTGTCGGCGTGTTTAGACGACTCTGTGCCGGGATCGAGTTTATTCCCGCGCCGACTGATTTCCAGGTGACCGAAGGAATTCCCAAGCCGTGGTACTACCAGCTCACCGCTGTGATACCCACGCCGCGGCATCTGGTCGATTTTTCCGAGGTCATGCACGAGTACCTGGGCATGGCTTATTACAAGGCCAGAGGGTGGATGTAGCGCCGCAAGGCGCGGGGAGATGGAAGATAGGAGATGGAAGATCGAAGATGGGAGATGGGAGATCGAGGATAAGATGAAGTTTGAAGAGCTTGAGGCGTGGCAATCGGCCCGGGAATTGACAAAGCAGGTCTATGGACTTACACAGACTCCAGAGCTTGCGCGGGACTTCGGGCTCACTGGGCAAATCCAACGGGCATCTGTCTCTATCATGTCCAACACTGCGGAGGGGTTCGAACGGGCGCACCTCCAGGAAAAGCCTCTATCTGCTAACTCTCATCTCCCATCTTCGATGTTATCTCCTAACTTCCATCTTCGATCTTGTATCTGCTAACTCCTATCTGCTAACAGTGGTCTTGCAGCGTGAATCAGCTATCCCACCAAACGCCCCGGCGCCTGCGGCTCGCGCAGCGTCTGTGTCGCTGGATGCCACCGATCGCATCGATGCGAATACGGTCGGTGGTCTATCCCCGGAAAACGGCTTTCCAGGACGATTTCAGGTTCACCGTCTGGGCCCGGACCGGGTCCAGGTTTTGCGGTCGAACCAGTGATTTCCATGGCTATCCTTTCGGTGTTCACGGCTACTACGATTGGAGAAACTGGGCGTTGGCTGGGGCAGTTTGTTCCAAGGGCAACACGATCATCGAGGTCGGCGCAAACGTGGGCACCGAAACCGTGGGTTTCCGGGATATTGTCGGCGCGGAGGGTAAAGTGTTTGCCATCGAACCTGTGCCATCGAATCTCGATGCGCTGAACGACCTGGTAAATCTTAACCGTTGGACCAATGTTCACGTTCTGCCCGTTGCGCTCGGAGACAGGGAGAGCAAAGTCTCCTTCGCGCTGCCGCCTCATAAGCATGCCTCGGGTGAGGGGCACATCGTCGGCCGTGGAGAGCCAACCACTTCAAGGACGATTGAAGTCGCCTGCGCGCGACTCGATTCTCTTGAAGAGAAAGTCGGGCGGGCCAGGGCGATTTTCTGTGACACAGAGGGAGCCGAGACGATGGTCCTGCGCGGCGCGCGCTGCTACATCCGAAAGTACAAACCGGTAATCGTGCTCGAGTCTTCGCCCAAGCTGCTCTGGAGAGCCGGGTCAAGCCTCGGCGATTTATATCATACGCTGCGTGACGCGGGGTATCTCGCCTTTGCGGTCCGCCGCTTCGGCGTGACCCTGGTTTCGGGTCTGGCCGTGACCAGTGCCTGCAATTGGTTGTGCTTGCACGAGTCGGAATCGGCCCTCGCAAAACGATGTTCAATGGCGATTCTGACCTGCGCAGTCCTCCCCTGCATCCGCGGTGTGAATCCGCTTTGTCGGTAAGGGAAGAGCTTGCGCGGGACTTCGGGCTCACTGGGCGAACGGGCATCTGTCTCTATCATGTCCAACACTGCGGAGGGGTTCGAACGGGCGCACCTCCAGGAAAAGCTCCAGTTCTACAATGTGGCTCGAAGCTCCACGGCTGAAGTCCGCTCTTTGCTTTATGTGATCGAGGACAACTATTCAAGATGCGCTGGCAAGGCGGTGGAACTCAGGGAACAGGCGGTTCAGACGGGCAAACTGATTACGGGATTGATCCGGTCAACCGAACGTCGGCGTCCGGGCAAGGCGATTCTGCAATTCCTGGCCTCCTTGCTCAGCTCCTGAATCGGAGTGGGAGATGGCAGATCGAAGATAGGCGGCCTCTATCTGCTAATTCCCATCTCCCACCTTCGATGTTATCTCCTAACTTCCATCTTCGATCTCCTATCTTCTAACTACCATCTGCTATGCTTCGAATCCCCTTCTACAAACCCAGCATTGGCGCTGAGGAAATCAACGAGGTCGTTGACACGCTCAAAAGCGGCTGGCTCACGACCGGGCCGAAGACGAAACAATTCGAGCGTGAGTTCGCCGATTACCTCAAACACAGGCACGCCATCGCGGTCAATTCTTGCACGGCCGCACTGCACCTCGCGCTGGAGGCCATCGGCCTTAAGGCCGGGCAAGGTGTCATCGTCCCGACGATGACCTTCGCCGCCACGGCGGAGGTCGTCCGGTATTTCGGCGCGCGCCCGATCCTCGCTGATTGCCGGGCTGAAGATTTCAATCTCGACGTCGCGGATGCCGATCGGAAGGTCCAATCCGCGCTGGCCGCCGGCCAGTCGGTCGCCGCGATCATGCCGGTTCACTACGGCGGTCAGATCGGAGACGTCGCGGGGGTGCGGTCGCTGGCCCGGCGCCATAACCTGAAGATCGTCGAAGACGCCGCGCATTGTTGCCCGGCGTATTACAAGGACAACGGGAAGAAGGCAGAAGACGGAAGACAGAAGATAGAAGATAGTGGTCAGTGGTCAGTGGTCAGTGGTCAGTGGTCGGCGGACCGCGGACCAATCTCCAATCTTCCATCTCCCATCTCCCACCTTCCATCAACCATCAACCATCAACCATCAACCATCAACCACGCTACGCCATACATCAACCCTCAACCTTCAACCCTCAACCTCCTCAACAACGGCTGGCTCCCCGTGGGCAGCCCGGCCGACATAAGTTGTTATTCTTTCTACGCCAACAAAACCATTACCACGGGTGAAGGCGGCATGGCTTGCACGGCGAATGACGAGTACGCCGACCGGATGCGTATCATGTCGTTACACGGTATCTCACGCGACGCGTGGAAACGTTACACCACGGAAGGTTCATGGTACTACGAGATCATCGCGCCTGGCTTCAAATACAACATGGCCGACATCGCCGCCGCAATCGGGCTTCAGCAACTGCGCAAGGCGGAAGTGTTCCATCGGCGGCGGATCGAATTGGCCGGCCAGTATCGTGAAAGGCTGAACGAAGTCGAAGAAATTGTCCTCCCGCAGGTCCGGCCAGACCGCATCCATTCGTGGCATCTCTACGTTATCAGGTTGAAGCTCGATCGGTTGAACATCGACCGCGCTCAATTCATAGAGGAACTGACGCGACGCGGAGTGGGCACTTCAGTTCACTGGATGCCGTTGCACATGCATCCGTATTATGGCAAGACGTATGGCTACGCGCCGGAAGATCTGCCAATGGCTTGGGCTTTGTATCCGGAAATCATCACCTTGCCGCTTTATCCGAACATGACCGAGGGCGACGTGGAGTATGTGTGCGAGTCGATCAAGGATATTGTGAGTCGGAATCGGCGCTGGACTGCCGCGAAAACCAGCCCTCACCCCTTCCCTTTCCCCCAATGGGGGACAGGGTGGCCGGAGGTCGGGTGAGGGGGTGGTTCATGGTTCCAATTCGTGCGCAAAAGCGAAAGGAAGCTTTCCATGAACCGCCCCTCTCCCGGCCTTCGGCCACCCTCTCCCCGCCTTGCGGGGAGAGGGCAGGGAGAGGGGTGCCAATCTGGTTCATGGCCCCAACTCACGTCCAATTTTTGGAGGTGTTCGCTTCCGATAAACCGTACCCCCTCATCCCGTCCTTCTCCCCCAATGGGGGAGAAGGTGCCCGGAGGGCGGTTGAGGGGGATTCCGACCGGTTCATGGCTTCGATTCACGTCCGGATTTTGGAGGTTGTTCCCTACCAATGAACCTGGTAGCCGCGGACGTCAGTCCGCGCACTCTCAAATAGTCAGCGCCCACTCATGGCATAGCTGGAACGATGAAGTTGAGGGAACCGCGAAACACGCGAACCACACGAAAACGGATCGGAAAAGAGCGTTTCACTTTCTCTGTGTTGCTCACTTTCGCGTGACCGCGATTCCGTGCTGACTCATCCTGCTCTCCCAGGTTTCTGCTTCGGCGTATTTCGCGTGTTTCGCGGTTTGGACTGAATATGTGCTCCCCAAATCCAACTGCCCCCTCACCCCTTCCCTCTCGCCCAATGGGGGAGAGGGTGGTCCCGCAGTCGCGGGATCGGGTGAGGGGGTGCGGTTCACAAAGCGGGGCGAAGTAGCGGCGGCCATCCTGGCTGCCGTAGAGGGCGCGCGTCCCGCCGCCCGGATCGGCCGGTGAAACTACGACGCCGGCTCTGGACTCTGGTTGTGCAGGAAGGAATGGAAACCACGGATGGACACCGATAAACACTGATGTTGCCGGGAAGACCATTTACCTGGCCGGTGAATGCCTCTTCGTTCGGGAATCCCTCTAATCTGTGTCGATCTGAGTTCATCTGTGGTTTCAATGCTGCTTTTTAGGATCAAGGAACCGATGTCCTACCCAGCACTCAAAAGATTGTTCGACATTGTTTGGGCCAGCATTGGGCTGCTGCTGTTGCTCCCGGTGGGTCTCTTGATTGGCCTGTTGATCAAGCTCACTGGCGGAGGTCCCGTCTTCTACGGGCAAACGCGAGTCGGCCAGTTCGGGAAACCGTTTCGCATCTGGAAATTCCGGTCCATGCTCGTCCATGCCGACCACATGGGTCCGCCGTTGACGAAGGGGGCGGACGCGCGGATCACCTGGACCGGTCGATTCCTGCGCAAGACGAAGTTGGACGAACTGCCGCAGCTCTGGAACGTGTTGCTTGGCGAGATGAGCTTCGTGGGGCCGCGTCCCGAAGTGCCGCGGTATGTGGATCGCTATACCCCGGCGCAGCGCGAGATTCTGCGGTTCAAGCCGGGCATCACGGACATGGCCACGATGCTTTTCCGCGATGAAGAAGCGCTCCTGCGCGGCACTGAAGACGTGGAAAGTTTCTATCTTCAATACTGCCTGCCGAAGAAGATAGAACTAAACCTGCAATATGCGCGACGCGCCGGTGTGCTCCAGGACATCTGGATCATCGTCCAGACGCTGTGCCCGTACTGGCTCGGCGTAATGATCATCTACGCCATCGCGCTGTCAGTCAGCTTTTTGATTTCCTACGAGTTGCGCTCCGACTTCCGTGCGACCCGCCCGGATTTGGAGGAGTTCCGCCAGTACCTGCCCTGGATCGTCTTGCCGCAACTGATGCTGCTGTTTTGGCGAGGACAGTTGCGCGGCTTGATCAGCTACTTCAGCGTTCCCGAAATGCGGCGGACCGTGACCGCGCTTGCGATCGCTTTTGTTGTTCAACTTGGGCTGTGCAATTTCTCACAAGGCCGCCTGGCGCCAACACGCAGCCTCCTGGTGATTGACTTTTTTCTCTCGTTCTTTGCGCTGTGCGGGGTCCGTATCTCCTTCCGTTTTCTGCGCGAGCACTCCTCAAAATCCGCGAACCAGGGCGCACCGTGGCGTGTGGCCATCATTGGCACGGGTGAAGTCGCGACCAATCTGGCGCTCGATTTCGTCGGGGGCAAAACCGCTTCCCGGCGGGTGGTCGCTTTCTTCGACGACAATCCGCGCGCGTGGCACAAACGGCCGCATGACATCCCGGTGGTCGGGATGCCCGAATGCCTTCTCAACGCGGAATGGCAGTTGAACCTTGACGAGGTGATCGTGGCGCTGCCGGAAGAGCGCCCGGAGCGGCTTCAGGAAATCCGCGAAATGCTGACACGTTTGCCGGTGAAAATCACCTTCGCCACCGGCTGGCCGGTGCTACGACCGTTGGCGGGGAACGCAGCCGCCTCGGCTGCACCGGGCGGCGCCATCGCCGACCGGAAACGAGCGCTGGGATTCTAACCGGTGATTCGTACAATTAACGTTCCCTAGTTTTCCCTCTCTCCCCGCGAGGAACGAGCGGGGAGAGAGCTGGAGAGAGGGGAAACTGATGAAAAACGGCCTCCTCTCCCCGGCTCTCTCCTCCTTTTTTGGGGAGGAGAGGGAGAAGGGAAGCGCACCTGCGCCCCAAGCAAACTACTTGCTCCCCTGCCCCACGCCCTTTCCATCATGAAAAAGTTCCGTTTAGACCTGTCGCCACCAAAGCGATTTCTGGTGCTGCTCTTGTTGTATGGGTTGGAACTCGTCGCCAGCCTTTGGCTGGCCTATGAACTCCGCTTCGATTTCACGGTGGATGCCGCCTCCCGCCAGGAGAGATATTTCGTCCTGCTCTGGCTCGTTCCTTTGCAGTTGGTTTTCCTGGGACTGTTCCATCAACTGACGCCGCTGCTCGGCTATTTCAGCACGCCGGACCTGGGGCGCGTGTTCCACGCGCTGACCATCAGTTCGATTATTGCGGCGATCATCTGGGGCGTGTGGGGAACGGGATTCGCGCCGCCGCGAGGTGTGATTGCGTTGGATTTCGTGTTTTGCCTGGTGGGGATAACAGGTGTCCGTCTGGCGCTGCGCACCTTTCGAGAGTCGGTCACGGTCCCACCCAAAAAGAACGGCTGGCGAACGCGGCGCGTGGGCATCATCGGCGCAGGTGACGCAGGCGCGGTGCTGGCGCACGAGTTGTCCCTCAAACCCGGATATGGTCTGTCACCGGTCGCTTTCTTTGATGACGACAAGCGCAAATGGCATTCGCGCGTGCACGACATTCCAGTGCTGGGGCCGCCGGAGAGATTGACGGACGCGAGCGCGAAACTGGATATTCAGGAAGCGATCATCGCCATGCCCTCGGCGCCCGCCAAGCGTATCGGAGAAATTGTCCGCCTCTTGCGCCAGGCGCGTTTGCCGTGCAAGACAATTCCTTCGCTGGATCAACTGGCACTCGGTCAGGTTCGCGTGAGCCAATTGCGCAACATTGAAGTCCAGGACCTGCTGGGGCGCGAGCGGGTCGAATTGGAGACGGAGAACATCCGGTTGACTTTGCAGGATCGTGTGGTGCTGGTGAGCGGCGCCGGCGGCAGCATCGGGAGCGAGCTTTGCCGCCAGATCGCCACGTATCATCCTAAACATCTACTCCTGTTGGACCGATCCGAGCCAAACGTGTTCCAGATCGAGCAGGAGTTGATCGGCCTGGGGCACGGCCAGCGAATCATCCCATTGGTTGGTGACATCCTGGACAGCGCGCGGATGGAGGAAATCTTCTCGAATTTCCATCCGGACGTGGTTTTCCACGCGGCGGCACACAAGCACGTGCCGATGATGGAGTATCAGCCGGGCGAGGCCATCAAAAACAACAGCCTGGGCACGGCCCAACTGGCCGACCTGGCCCTGGAGTTTGGCGTGGATCGCTTCATCCTGATTTCCACGGACAAGGCCATCAATCCGACCAGTGTCATGGGCGCGACCAAACGTCTGGCGGAGATGTATGTGCAGGCTCTGTACGCGGCGCATCCCACGCGAACGAAGTTCATGGCCGTTCGCTTTGGCAACGTGCTTGGCTCGTCCGGCAGCGTGATCCCGCTGTTCCACAAGCAAATCGCCGAGGGCGGCCCGGTGAAAGTGACGCATCCGGAGATGACACGGTACTTCATGACCATTCCGGAAGCCTCCATGCTCGTCCTGCAGAGCGCGATGCAAGGGGCCGGCGGAGAGATTTTCGTTCTGGACATGGGCAAGCCCGTCCGGATCGTGGACCTGGCGCGTCAGATGATTGAGCTGAGCGGGCTGAAGCCGGACGAAGATATCCAGATCGAATTCATCGGAGTTCGACCCGGTGAAAAACTGTTCGAGGAAATCACTCACGCTGGCGAGAACTTTGCGCCCACAACGCATTCCAAAATCTGCCGTTTCATTTCTCGACCGATAGAGCTGCTCAAGATCCGCAAAATATTAAACCAACTGCGCACGCACCTTCATAGCCTGGAGGCGGACGATCTCAAGGTCTTGTTGCAAGAGGCCGTCCCGGAGTACTCGCCTTATGTGATGACGCCCGAGCGAATTATTGCATTATCCCGTCAACTTGAGAATGCTCACCGCTGAATTGTTGCAACTAGAGTGATTGCCAAAAGAAATTTCCGAAATGGTGGGCGACGACCTGCGGGTCGTCGCGGCAAACCGTCAGCTTTGCCCCACCATTTCGGAAATGACTTTTGGCAACCTGTATATTTATGAAAACCAAAACCGTAATTCTCCTGGTCGTTCTCGTCCTCGCCATCGGTGGTGGCGGCTACGCCGGTTACCGGGGGTACAAATCCGCGCGGCAGGCCAAACTGATCAAGCAGACGCGCAAGTACCTCGCCAAGTCCGATCCGCGAAGGGCATTGCTCTTTTTGCAGCGCGCGCTGCGATACAATCCCAGAGATACCGAAGCCTGCCGTCTGATGGCCGAATTAACCGAAACTGGCCGGTCGCCCGCCGCTTTGGTTTGGCGCAGCCGGGTGGTTGAGCTCAACCCGCGATCGCTGGACGACCGGCTCGCGTTGGCGCGGACCGCGCTGGCATTCCGCGACTATGCCTCCGCCACCAACGCCCTTGAGGGCGTTGACCAGGCCGGGAAAAAAACAGCCTCTTACCACAACATCGCCGGCACTGTGGCAGCCGCGGCCAACCAGCCTGCGCAGGCGGAGGCGCACTTCCTCGAAGGCGCCCGGCTTGAACCCCAAAACCTGGTCCTGCAATTGAACCTGTCTGTGGTCCGTCTCCAAGGAACGAATGATCAAGCTCTGGCCGAAGCTCGCAGCACGCTCCAGCGGATTTCCGCCAATCCGACCAACTCGACGCTCCGCTGCGAGGCCTTGCGCGAGCTGGCCGTTGACTCGATGCGCCACAAACAATTCCAAGCGGCGCTGGCGTTGTCCGGGCAGTTGCTGCAGGAGACCAACTCCGTTTTCCGCGACCGGCTCTTGCGCGTGGATGTGCTGCGCGAGACGCAGAGCGCGGAATACAAACCCGCGCTGGCCGATTTACAAAGCAAAGCGGGGACCAACACGGCAAACATCTTCGAATTAGGCACGTGGCAGTTGGCGAGGATCGGCCCCTCAGACACGCTGGCCTGGCTGCGCAGTCTCCCAGTGAGCGCGCAAACCAACCAACCGGCAGCGCTGCTGTTTGTCGATTGTTACACGTCGTTGGGCGACTGGCGCGGATTGCAGGCTGATCTTGAACATCAGCATTGGGCTGAGTTGGAATTCATCCGGCACGCGTTTAAGTCGCTCGCATTGCGCGGGCAGGAATTGAACAGCGCCGCCCAAGCGGAGTGGGAACTGGCCGTGAAAGTTGCCAATGGTCAGCAAGGCAGTCTGGTGATGCTGCTTCGTTTGGCCGGACAATGGAACTGGCGGAGCGAGGGGGAGGAACTCCTCTGGACCATTGTCAACCAGTTCCCGAACGAGCAGTGGGCGGTCCAGGCGCTCAGCCAGGTGTTGTATTTCGGGGGGCGCACGCGGCCACTGATGATGCTTTACAGCCAACAGGTGAAGCGGTCGCCGTCCGACCTCACCGCGAAAAACAACCTGGCCATGATAGCGCTCCTGCTCGACGCGAAAGAACTGAAACCGCACGACCTGGCGCGCGAAGTGTACGGAAAGGCCCCCACCAATTCATCGTATGCTTCCACCTACGCGTTCTCGTTGCAGTTGCAGGAAAAGAACGCCGAGGCGCTTAAGGTCATCGAACGGTTAAGTCCGCAGGAACTCGAGACCCCCTCCCTCGCCGGTTACTACGGGTTGATTCTGAAGGCGACGGGTAACAGCCTAAAGGCCAAGGCCTATTTGGAAACGGCGTCCAAGGCTCAACTGCTGCCCGAAGAGCGAAAGCTCTTTGACAAAGCCAGGGCGGGTATTTGAGCGGATAAATGTGACGGCAGGCGTCCGAATCATGGAACTCGACCAGGCGGCGGAGCCGTAACCAAAGTAGGACAGTGCGTCTCGCCTGTCGGGGTCGCAGGGGAGAAAGTGGAAAAGTGAGCAGGTGAGCCGCAACAGGCTTCGGTTGAAGGGAAGAGCAACGCCGATCGACAGGGATCGGCCTTACTTGTCGTCGTCGTCCTCGTTCTCGTAATCGAAAATGAGGAATTCGAGGACGAGGACGAGGAGGAGAACGAGGACGATAAAATTTGTTCGTCCGATCCGATTCGCGAAACTCACGACAAGTGCTCTGTAATAAGAAGCCGGCCATTGGCCGGCTTTTTTTACATGCCGAAACTGTGTTCTCCACGAACCGAGCAGGCTGCGGGTCGCAGACCCGCGGTCCGGACCGCGCCTCTGTGAGGCGCAGCGGTTCATGGTCCCAATGCGTGCGCAAAAGCGAAAGGAGGCTTTCCATGAACCGTACCCCCTCATCCCGTCCTTCTCCCACAGTGGGGGAGAAGGTGCCCGGAGGGCGGTTGAGGGGGATTCCGACCGGTTCATGGCTTCGATTCAGGTCCGAATTTTGGAGGTGTCCCCTATCCATGAACCTGCCCCCTCACCCCGGCGCCACCCCGGCCCTCTCCCCCGATGGGGGAGAGGGTGGCCGGAGGCCGGGTGAGGGGGTATCTGTGTTCATCCGTGTCCATCCTTTTCTTTTCTCGTGTTTGGCGTATTTCGCGGTTTAAACTTCCGAATCACGGCGGGGCCGCAACCAAAGTAGGACAGTGCGTCTCGCCTGTCGGGGTCGCAGGGGAGAAAGTGGAAAAGTGAGCAGGTGAGTCGCAACAGGCTTCGGTTGAAGGGAAAGAGCAACGCCGATCGACAGGGATCGGCCTTACTTGTTTTGAAACGCGGAACACGCGCGACTCTGACGAGTTTGACCGCGAAATACACCAACCACGCGAAAGAAAGGAACAAAGGCTTCGCTTGAGGAGACCACTTGACCGCGAACGACGCGGAATACGCGAACACAGATTAGGATTTAGAAGCCGTCCGGTTCACCCAACGGGTGAATTTTCTTCTTTTCGCGTGTTTGGCGTATTTCGCGGTTTAAACTTCCGAATCACGGCGGAGCCGCAACCAAAGTAGGGACAGTGCGTCTCGCCTGTCGGGGTCGCAGGGGAGAAAGTGGAAAAGTGAGCAGGTGAGCCGCAACAGGCTTCGGTTGAAGGGAAGAGCAACGCCGATCGACAGGGATCGGCCTTACTTGCTTTGAAACGCGGAACACGCGCGACTCTGACGAGTTTGACCGCGAAATACACCAACCACGCGAAAGAAAGGCCCAAAGGCTTCGCTTGAGGAGACCACTTGACCGCGAACGACGCGGAATACGCGAACATAGATTAGGATTTAGAAGCCGTCCGGTTCACCCAACGGATGAATTTTCTTCTTTTCGCGTGTTTGGCGTGTTTCGCGGTTTGAACTTCCGAATCATGTTGATCGCTGACCGTTGAGCTGGGCGTCCCGCCCGGCGGATGGTGCGCTTGAACGCGGATCAAAGAACCGATTCGCGAAATTCACGACAAGTGCTCTGTAATAAGAAGCCGGCCATTTGGCCGGCTTTTTTTTGCCCTGCCGAAGCTCTGCTATACAGGTTGCCAAAAGTAATTTCCGAAATGGTGGGGCAAACCTGCCGGTTTGCCGCGACGACCCGCAGGTCGTCGCCCACCATTTCGGAAATTTCTTTTGGCAATCACTCTATCTGTGGTCATCCATCTGTGGTTTCCCCTCTCTTTCCCCAAATTCAACCGCTCAGCGCGAATCCCCGCTGATCGAATCCGTGCCAATCAGTGAAATTCGTGTCTCGTACGACGGCGCGTCTTTGTCGGGTTTGGAAACCCACGACACAGCAGACTTGGAAGTCTGCGCTACTTCGGTTGCGGCTTGGCCGGGCTAAGTCCATCTGTGGTTCCCAATTCGCGCTGGTTCAATCCGTGCCAATTCGTGAAATTCGTGTCTCAAAAAGATCAGGCCGGCTTTAAAGCCGGCCTGACGTGCGAGAATGACTTAATACTTTGGCGGTACCGCTACGCCGCAACCACACGATTCCTGCGCAGAATCCGCAGCGTGCTCGCCCCGAAGGGAAGCAGCAACAGCGCGCCAGCGATCATTGTCGTCGGCTCGGGAACTGCCAAGACGGCGACGTTGGCAGAAGCGCCGCCGTCAACGATGCTGGCGAGGGTCGACGCGTATTTAAACACTGATGTGTGCACGACCATTGTGTAACTAAAGCCGCCCCCAGGGATCTGAGTATGTCCCGCAATGTTGTTGAAGTTAAAACCAACTGTCTTCCCCAAATCCCCCACCCCTACGGATCTGTCGGCCGAGTACGGGCCAGTTCCACCTGCAACCACGATCGTCTTGGCGTCCACCCCCGGTACCACGTCCACTGCATTGAAGCCGTTGATCCCGAAACGGCTCACTGGTGAAACGCCACTGTTGTGCACTACGTAGTAGAAGCTGTACCCTCCCAAAGGATTGGCACCATCACCTGTAATAACGTATGAATCAACGGTTCCACTTAAAGCACCGTTGACGTAGGGAACACCGAGAAGAGAAGCCACGGTAGCCCCACCGGCGAGTTGGGTATCAGTCGGAAGTCCAGTAAAGGTGAATCCACCACCCGGTGGCAGCAACGTCGCCTGGCTCGTGCTGGCCAGGCCGCACAGCAGGGCTGTCAGCCCTGTGAATAATTTTATTCTTTTCATAGTTTTATTAGACCGATCATTGGTTGTTGTTTTGTTGCTGCGCTTTTCTCAGTCCCGACCGTCGTGCAAGGCGAGTTCTGGATCGACGTCCAATCCACAACGTTCCTTCACGCGAATGGTCTGCTGCTCGGGAAACTGAGCTCGCACGGTGCCCATCTTGCACGGAAACCAGGACTCCATCTATCCCACCTTGGGACATGTTTAATCACATTCGGGACATCGATTTCAAGGGGCTGGAAAGGCACGTAGGCTTCCAGCCTGCCGGTTTGGGCGGCATCCCTGCTGCCCAAGTGTTCTGCGGGCAAGGATGCCCGCAGAACCGGCGGCCAAGTGTTGCGCTACGACCCGCACAGTTCAACGGCAGCCTCCTTTCGCTTTTGCGCACGCATTGGAACCATGACCCCCTCAACCGCCCTTCCGCCTTCGCCAAGGCTACGGCGGACGAGTCGGGCACCTTCTCCCCCGCTGGGGGAGAAGGACGGGATGAGGGGGCAGGATCATGGGAAGCCCCTTTCGTTCTTCGCATGCATTGGGACCATGAACCAGATTGGCACCCCTCTCCCTGCCCTCTCCCCGCAAGGCGGGGAGAGGGTGGCCTAAGGCCGGGAGAGGGGCGCGGTTCATGGAGAGGTTTCCCCGAAAAATTTCGCGCATTGAACCCCTGAACCTGGTAGGGACGGCGCGCTGCGCCGTCCGCGCCGCGTTCAGCGGCGCAACGATGCCGCCCGCTGCTTCGCGGGCGGGGACATCGCAGCGCGATGTCCCTACCAAAGTCAGGTTCATGGAAAGCCCCTTTCGTTTTTCGCATGCATTGGGACCATGAACCACCCCCTCACCCGCCCTCCGGGCACCCTCTCCCCCTCCGAGGGGGAGAGGGATGGGGTGAGGGGGCGGTTCATGGAGAGGGAAAAATTGGACGGTGAGTTGTGCAGTTGGATTTGGGGAGCACATATTCAGTTCAAACCGCCAAACACACGAAATACGCCGAAGCAGAAACCATGGAGAGCAGGATGAGTCAGCGCGGCATCGCGGTCACGCGAAAGTGAGCAACAAAGGGAAACGCTCTTTTCCGATGCCTTTTCGTGTGGTTCGCCTGTTTCGCGGTTCCCTCAACTCCATCGTTCCAGCCAAGCCGTGGGGCGGCGCCGACTATTTGAGAGTGCGCGGACTGACGTCCGCGGCTACCACACCGCGATGCCTGCGCAGAAATCGAATGGCGTTCGCGGCGAACGGGAGGAGCAACAACGCGCCCGCGATCATCGTCGTGGGTTCGGGAAGTGGCACAGCTGGAGGAATCACCCTGAAGGCCAAGGATGCTCCCCGGTCGATGAGAAACGCGCTGGAGGGCATCACGCCAGTCAACGGTGAATAAAGGAACTGAGTAACATTGCTGCCGGGATCGATATTGTCGATGTCGAGCGGCGGAGAGCCAAGACGAGTGGACCCGCTGGGCCCGTCGTTGGCAGAAGTAGAGCTGGCGCCCGCCAACACCAAACCAACCGGTCTCGACGCTCTGGATGGCACGAATGCAGTTGATGCAGCAGGCGGCGGCGGCACTATGAGGGCGAACAGAGGCCCGCATGCCGCCATGGATAACAGCGATACTCCCGTCGCGATAAATCTTTTTATCCTCACGCTGCCAATTTTGCATAAGACTCAGACTCCATCTATCCCACCTTGGGACATCTTTAATCATGTTTGGGACATCGATTTCAGGCGGCCCTCTCCCCATCGGATGGGGAGAGGCTGGCCGAACGCCGGGTGAGGGGAAAGCGGAACGATCACATGACACCAGGAGCGTGGGCTTCAGCCCGCTTCAACGTCGGCAAGCCAATTGATTTTCGGCCGAAATTGAAAACTGAAGCGGCGCCGCGCTCCGCTCGCCATTTATCAGGTGGCTGGTAGTACGCGAAAATTATTTGGAAGTTAGTTGGCTCGTTTCTGTTTTGGAAGGAAGACCACGCAAACGCAGTGCAGTCGATCGCTACGCCACGCGAGTCTTGCGCAAAAACCGAATGGCGTTCGCGCCGAACGGGAGGAGCAACAACGCGCCCGCGATCATCGTCGTGGTTTCGGGTACCGGCACCGCCGCGATTCCAAGCGGCGAAATCCAGCCGCTGTCGCCTCCTGCAGTTCCTGTATTCTGGACATGAGCCGCGGCGTAGAAGGGGCCATGTCCGCCTGCCGGGTCACTCAGATATCCAAAGGCGGAGCTATCGATCGAGGAGGTGTAACTAATTCTCAAAACCAACTGGTCTCCCACGCCGAACGTGTTCGGCGGTCCGCCCGTTGCGAAATTGATCCGAACGTCATACTTGCCATCGCCGTCCGCCTTATAGGCGTTCTTGCCTTTATCGACAGACGGCCCGGTAAATATGCCCGAAGTGCTCACGACCGAAAAACTGAGCTGGTTGACATCGAGGCGGTCGTCAAAATTGAAGTAGAATTTCGAAACATTCTCGCGGCCGCTCAGGTGCGGATTGCTCAATATGAAATTCACGGTCCCATCTCCGTTGTCGTGGAAGGTCGCCGTGACCCAAGGCAGCGAACTCGAAACCGGCGGTGTCCCACCGCTGAATTCCTGGGCGAGTCCGACAGTGAACGAGGCGAAACTCTCCGGGCTCCACAAAACCGCCAGGAGCAATCCCAATCTCTGAATCAACCGCGTCGTTTTTTTCAAGTGTTACGTCTTATTACGCGCTCCACCCAATCGTGGAATCTCATGGATTCAAGCAGAACGGCATTGAACATTCTATCCAATCCTGGGACAGCTTCACTCACTTTTGGGCCGCGGCTGGCGCGCCGCAACCAGAGCAGTGGCAGCACGGGCGTCTCGCCCGTGAGTTCCAGCAAGATTCCATGGCGCCAAAACCGGAAACACACGGGCGAGACGCCCGTGCCACTACCCTGCCGCAAACTTTGCGCGACTTGCAACGATTTCCACAGATACTGACTAGTACCGTGACAAATAAATTTCGATCTATGTCAGGTAGGGCGCGTCACTCCGTGCGCGCCCGCAGACTCGAATCCGTTCCCCGAGCGGCGCGCACGGAGTGACGCGCCCTACCCTGCTAGCCTTGCGACGGGCGTGAGCTTTGGGACGTAACGAAATCTCCGTGTTGTCGTACTAGATTGGAAATCTGTGCTAGCGCGCGGTCGGGACGGAATTTTTTTTCGATGCGTTGGCGTTTTTCTGATGGTCCGCGGACGCCGTTTTGGTTCAACACCAGAACCTTGCATCCGATTTGGCCTGATCACTATTCGACGAGGGGTCGTGAGATTTCGCTTCACTTTTTCGGGGAATCGTGGCCTAATCCATTCGCACGCCGCACGCACCTGATATGAATGAAGTCACTTCTCGCAATCCACGTACTTTTCCCTCCACTTGCTGGTCCGCGGTCAGGGAAGCAGGTCAGCCGGCCGCCGAGGCGCGGGCGCTGGCGCTGGACTTACTGCTTCGGAGATACCTTGAGCCACTGGTCTGCCATTTGATCGCCAAGTTCCGACTGAACCGGCACCAGGCGGAAGATCTGCTGCAGGGTTTCATGCTGGACCGGGTGCTGGCCCGCGAGTTGATTACCCATGCCGACTGTACCCGGGGCCGGTTTCGAACCTTCCTGCTTGGTTCTCTCGACCATTTCGTGTGCAACGAATTCCGCCGGCAGCAGACCCAGAGGCGATCACCGGAAAACGGCTTTATCTCGCTGGATGAACTGGAAGACTTCGAAGGTTCCAGCACAGACGGTGGGTTTGCCGATGACTTCGATACTGCGTGGGCGCGCACGATCATGACCGAGGCGTTGAACAGGATGCGGGCCGAGTGCCTCGACAAAGGACGCCAGGATTTATGGGAGCTGTTCGATTGCCGGGTGCTCCAGCCGGTGCTCGATAGCGCCCCACCGCTGCGGTACGAGGAGCTGGTGCGACGCTTTGGGTTCGACTCACCCGCGCAGGCTTACAACGCTCTCGCCACCAGCAAGCGGATGTTCATGCGCGTGTTGCGTTCGGTCATCGGTGAATACGCCCGAAGCGACCGGGAGATCGACGTCGAGATCGAGCACTGGAAAGCGATTCTTTGCCGGGCCCGCTGATCTCCCCGCTTCTACACCCGGGCCGACCTGGCGGAGGAGGATTCCCGCAGTCCTGAACAAGGTTCACGACCTTGCTGCGCAA
>QHNT01000450.1 GCA_003218515.1 Verrucomicrobiota bacterium
TGAAGGGCCATCACGTCAAAAAGGATTGGTTCGCCGCCGGCATGGACCGAGTGCTGGGCTGGTTCTTCCGTCTTTTCAACAAAGGCTTCAGCACCACAACGCACGGTTATACCCGTGCGGTCGGCGGAGTGGTCCGGCGCGGCGGCATCGCTTTGGCCGTGTATGCGGGATTGCTCGTGCTGACTTGGGGCGGTTTCAAAATCGTGCCGACCGGTTTCATCCCAACGCAGGATTCCGGCTACTTGATCGTCTTCGCGCAACTGCCCGAAGGCGCGAGCCTGGAGCGCAGTCACAAGATCATCAGCCGCGCCGGCGAAATCGCCCGCACCATTCCCGGCGTGAACGGCACAGTGGAGTTTCCCGGCTACAATCTTCTTGTCGGCGCGAATCTTCCCAATGCCGGCACGATGTTCGTCTCGCTGGAATCGTTTGAACATCGCAAAGACCCGCGCAAGTCCGCAAAAGCCATCATGGGTCAACTTTACGCGCGTTATGACGAACTGCGGGACGCGCGCGTCCTCGTTCTGCCGCCGCCGCCCGTGCGCGGTCTCGGAAGCACGGCGGGATTCAAAATGATGATTCAGGACCGCGCAGACCTTGGCTTGGATGCGCTCGCGGGCACGGCCTTTCGCACGATGGTGGACGGCAGCCAGACGCCGGGACTCGCGCAAGTTTTCACCACCTTCACCACCCGCGTCCCTCAGATTTTCGTGGATGTGGACCGCGTGAAGGCCAAGAGCATGAACGTGGCGCTGGCCGACGTGAACGACACGCTGCAAATCTATCTCGGCTCGCTCTACGTGAATGACTTCAACCGCTTTGGCCGCACGTATCAAGTGACGGCGCAAGCCGACGCGAACTTCCGTGTTCATGCCGAAGACATCCAGAAACTAAAAACCCGCAACGCCGCCGGCGACATGGTACCACTTGGCACGCTCGTGGAGGTCCATGAAACCACAGGCCCGGACAAAGTCATCCGCTACAACATGTATCCCGCCGCGGACATCAACGGTGTGGCCGTGCCCGGCGTGAGTTCCGGCCAGGCCATCGCTCTGGCCCAACAACTGGCCGCGAAAGAACTGCCGCCCGGTATGGGCTACGAATGGACGGACCTGACCTACCAGGAGATTTTGGCCGGCAACACCATCGTGTTCATCTTCCCGCTCTGCGTGCTGCTCGTATTTCTCACGCTCGCCGCGCAATACGAAAGCTGGAGCCTGCCGCTGGCCATCATCCTCATCGTGCCCATGTGTCTGCTCAGTGCCGTAGCAGGCATTTGGCTGCGGCATATGGACAACAACATCTTCACGCAAATCGGCCTTATTGTGCTGGTCGGCCTCGCGAGCAAGAACGCAATCCTCATCGTCGAGTTCGCGAAACAGCTTGAAGACACCGGAAAGAGCATCACGGATGCCGCCATCGAAGCCGCGCGTCTTCGCTTGCGACCGATTTTAATGACGAGTTTCGCATTCATCCTCGGCGTTGTGCCGTTGGTAATTGCAAGCGGCGCGGGCGCAGAGATGCGGCAGGGGCTCGGCACAACTGTGTTCTTCGGAATGCTAGGCGTGACGTTCTTCGGCCTTTTCTTAACGCCCGTGTTCTACGTTGTCATCCGCAAATTAACCGTGCGAACGACGCCAACCACCCAAACCGTCGCTGTCGCGGAACCGATCCTTAGTCCAATGCTCGATCCCACAACCCATGAAGCGCATTGAAAATCAGAATTGCAGACGTTTGCTAGCCGTTGGATTTATGTCATGCGTCTTTCTGTCCGGGTGCGCGGTTGGCCCAAACTACAGAGCGCCTCAAACCTCCGTCGCCGCTTCCTTCGCGAACAGTCCGACCAATGTCGCCACTGCGGATGAGACCGCGCTCGCGACCTGGTGGAAGGGTCTCGAGGATGTAAAACTCAACGACCTCGTTGACCGCGCCATCGCTCATAATCACGACCTGCGCATCGCCGCAGCCAACCTCAAGGAAGCTCGCGCTCTGCGGCGGCTGACGACTTTCGACCTCGCGCCCACGGTTCAGGGCAACGCTGGTTATCAGAACGGTTTGCTCAGCAAATCGGCCGCGCTACCCGGTGCATCGCGCGGGGATCGCGAATTTGAACTCTACGACGTGGGTTTTGACGCCACTTGGGAACTTGATTTGTTCGGTCGCGTCCGACGTTCTGTGCAAGCTGCCAACGCCCAACTCGGTTCGGTCGAAGCCACACGGATGGACGTTCTGGTGAGCGTCACGGCCGAAGTCGCGCGGAATTATTTTGAACTGCGCGGACTGCAAAACCAGCTCGCCGTCGCGCGCAAGAACGCCGATTTGCAAACGGAGACGCTGAAGATCACGCAGTCGCGCCTCGACGGCGGGCGTGGCACGGACTTCGATGTCTCACGCAGCCGCTCGTTGCTCAACCTGACTCTCTCGACCATTCCGCCGCTCGAAGCAGCGATTCAGAAAACCATTTACCGCATCAGCGTGCTGATCGGGCAGCAGCCCGCCGCGCTCACATCGGAACTGTCCGCGCCCGAACCGTTGCCGGCAGGAATGCCGA
>QHNT01000210.1 GCA_003218515.1 Verrucomicrobiota bacterium
AGCGGAAAAACTGGGTCGCGTTGGTCGTGCTGACGGAGACGCTATAGACGACACCGTTGACTGTGACCACGTTGGTGAAGGGTCTCCAGAAGCTGCCGGCCTCGAGGCTGAGAGCGCTTTCCACCATGAAGCCCGTGTAGTTGGTTGGCCATTCGAGAATGGCTTCTGCGGGCGCGGTTTTGGTGACGGTCAAGCTGGGCGGCGCGAAGCCGATCGTGTAGGTTAAATCGTCGAAGTAAACGGTCTGGCCGCTGCCATCGATGTGCGTCGTGATGATGCCGAAGCGATTAAAATGGGCGCCGATCTGTTTGTGGCCCGGATCAATATTGAGCGCCACCGCCTGCCCGCCCAGCGTTACAGTGATACTGCCGGTTCCGCCGTTACCATCAGGATGGTAGTCCAGCGTCCAGTGACGCGACTGACCGTCCGGATAAATGTACGGTGGCGTGGGTGTGCCACGACCGCCATTGGCGCGCACGCCTTCTTGGTCAAGGCCGTAGGTAGGATAAAGGTAAAACCCCTCAGCACTGGGGCCTTCGATGGCTGCGCCAACAAAGTTCTCCGGCGTCGCGGAGTCCTGGGAGTTATTGCTGCGCATACTGCCGTCTGAGTGGAAAAAACCAATGAGGGTCGTGCTGTCGCTGACACCGCGGTGAAACCCAACTTTGCCCTCAGCATGCAGCGGGTCATTGAGAGACAATGTGTCGTTTAGCTGATCGCCATAATAGGCCATGCGACTGCCGTTAAACTCCACGCGCGAATCGCCGCGAAACGTGTGGCCGCCGATCTCACCCCCGCTTTGTCCGCCGGCAAAGTTCGATCCGGGGCTATAACCGAAATCGAATCGCGGACGAACGTTGGCGCTGATATAGGTATTGCGGTTATTCAGTTCGTCCCAACCAGGGTCTGAATTGAATGGGTGCGCTTCTCCGTTAATCGTCACGTTATCCAGCCAGATTTGTCCTGGGTCGTCAGCGCTCTTCATGACATTGAGAATGCCGAAGCGATTAAATATCGCGCCGTCGGCTTTGTGGCCGGAGTCGAGAGTCAGCACGGCGGAGTAGCTGCCGATCGTGGCGGTGACAGTGCCCAGACCGCCAGCGCCATTGGGGTCGTAGTTGAGGGAGAAGGGGTAGTTGGCTGCGCCGCTTGGAATAGCTGCCTCTCCGCCGAACGACGTGCCACCGGCTCGCCACAAACCAGTGCCATATTCGAGATACGCGAGAAAATAAGTGCCTCGGCCGTAGATTCGCAGGGCAATGGTGTTGGGCGTGCGCCACTCGTTGGCGGTGTCGGCGTTGAAGAAACCGATCAGGGTATGGCCACCACCCTGAGGCACATTCAGGATGCCCGAAGCGGAAAGTGGATCGTTGAACGAGGTGGGCGCAATGACCTTCCCATAAAATGCCGGCTCGCCCGCCGGCGTGATGAACCCGCCAATTTCGCCAGCCGATCCGCCGGCATTGGTACTGGAACTATTGAAGCCAAAGTTTTGGACGATCTGTCTGGGGGCCGGATCTGTCGCGCGGTTATTGCGGCCATCCCAGCCTGGATCCGCATCGAATGTCTCGGTCTTCAGCAACAATGGCTGGCCGTGAGTTGACGTGGCGAGAGCCGAAATCTTACACGCAAGCGCGAGCCGAACGAATACCGATACTGATAGGAAATGGCTTTTGGACGCTCCGCGCTTCATTCTCTGGCCTTTCTCATAAGCAACCGAACGTCTGATTCTGACAAAACCACCTTGCCAACGCCAAAAAGAAATTACACCGTGACGACCGCTGAGGCAGTCAATCAAAACGTCCGCGCCTCATGAGTAACGCAGATCCGTTGGTAGCGCTGCTCGGGGTTCGGAGAGGATACCCAAAGTTTATTAAAACGTCCTGCTGCTGCCGCAACAACGCGTTCTCGCGCTGCAAAGCGACCAGGCCGCAGAAGGCAGGGATTCCGTTCTTGACATACATAATACTACAATGTATAGAGCTGTTATGTTACTCTCGGATTCGAGTTCATGAGTGCCACGCGACGGGTGAAATCATGGAAATCAACAAGGATTTGATTGCCGCTTCCTCAACCCCGCTCGTCTTGGCTATGCTGGCCGAAGAGGATAGCTATGGCTATGCGATTCTCCAGCGAGTTCAGGAGTTGTCCGGAGGGCGAATGGAGTGGACGGACGGGATGCTCTACCCTGTTCTGCATCGGCTCGAGCGGCTCGGCCACGTCGAGGCCCGGTGGGAAGTCGCGGAGAGCGGTCGCCGTCGCAAGTACTACCGGATCACCTCCCAAGGCCGGACTCGGCTCGCCGAGGAACGCGAGCAGTGGAAAGCGGTGAACTCGACCCTACAGGGCATCTGGCTGGCGCTCTCCATTCCCGGTCCGGCAAACCACGCGGCGTCAGCCGCGCCACTGCCACAGGAAGCCTGACGATGCCAACTCCACACTACGCGGTATCGCTCGAGGAGCAGATCGACCAATGGCGGAGCTACCTCCGTCGTCGGCAGGCGATCCACTCGGTTGACATAGCGGAGCTCGAGGATCATCTGCGCGGGCAGGTCGCGGGTCTCGTCGATGCGGGGCTCGCGACCGATGAAGCCTTCCTGGTGGCGGTGAAGCGCATGGGCAACCTCGACGCCCTCTCTCGGGAGTTCGCGCGCGAGCACTCGGACCGCCTCTGGAAGCAGCTCGTGGTGTCCCCATCCGACCCCGGGGCGCCGCAGGTGGTAGCGCGAACGGACGCCATCGTCGCCTTCTGTCTCGCGGTGGTGGCGGCGGTGTTCGTCAAAGTGCCGGCGCTCTTCGGCATTCCGATGAATGACCCCCACGCCGGCTTCTACGTCCGCAACGCGAGTTACTTCGTGCTACCTCTCTTGACCGGCTACTTCGCCTGGAAGCGGCAGCTCGACGCCGGTACGCTCCGCTGGCTGGCGGCGGCATTCGTCGCCGGGGGAATCTTCGCCAACGTCTATCCGTTCGCCAAGGACAGCCACGTCGAGTTCGGCTCCACCGAAGCGCTTTCGGCGCTGCATCTGCCGATGGCGCTTTGGTTCGCGGTGGGCATCGCGTATGCGGGCGCCCGCTGGCGCCAGGTGGCCGGCCGCATGGACTTCATTCGATTCTCGGGCGAGCTCTTCATCTACTACGTGCTGATCGGGTTCGACCTGCTCCTGGCGCTGATCCTCGGCCTGCTGCTCTATTCCATATCGGCCCGCGACCCCCGACAGCCTCCAGGCACCTTCGATGTGGTGCAGGTCGTGTTGGTGATCAGTGCACTCTTGGCCGACGCGGTAGCCCTGTGGGCCATCGCCGCGCGAATCTCCGAATTCGGCTTCACCCCCAACCGCGTGGCCGCCCTAGGCGAGAACGTGATTCTCCTGGTCAATCTGGTGTGGTCCGCCGTGCTCTACATCCGCTTTCTATGCGGCCGCGGATCGTTCTCGAATCTCGAACGCTGGCAGACGGATTACCTGTCAGTCTATGTCGCGTGGGCAGCGATAGTCGTGATCCTCTTTCCGCCGCTGTTCCGATACCTCTGACATGCCATCCTCATACACATCCACCTCGGCGCCTGCCCAAAGAAAAGATTCTATGACCGCTTTTGCTCCCATAGCGCGAAACTACAATCCGCTTGTGAAAACTAAAATATTATTCGCAACCTTACTGACACTGGCGTTGTTCACCGCAGGCTATGCCCAGACGCTGGACAAAGCCAAGCTCGACCAGTTTTTTGACCGGCTTGCCGAAAAGAACAAGGCGATGGGGAGCCTGACCATCGCCAAAGACGGCAACGTTCTTTATACCCGCGCCATGGGCTACAGCCAGATCAACGGAACCGAAAAGAAACCGTTGACGGCGGCGAGCAGATTCCGGCTCGGTTCGATCACAAAAATGTTCACTGCCACGATGATCTTAGAACTCGTCGAGGAAGGAAAATTGAAGCTGACGGATACCCTCGACAAATTCTTCCCGCAGATTCCGAACGCCGGGAAGATTACCATCGCGCAGATCCTCTCGCATCGCAGCGGCATCCCTAACGTAAGGCGCGAGCACGACGCTCAAATAAAAGTGAGCACGATTCCCATGGCGAAAAATGAAATGCTCGCCCTGATCGTCAAAGCCACGCCTGATTTTGAACCGGACACAAAGCATCAATACAGCAACTCCGGCTACTTCATCCTGGGTCTGATCCTTGAAAAGGTGACCGGCAAACCTTACGACCGGGCCCTCGAGGAAAGAATCGCTTCAAATTTCAAATCGAGGGTGTGGCAGTCTTTACATTCGACGCCGCGAAAAACCAGATGATTGTAAAACGGCGCGGTGGCGAGAGGGTTTTCACGAAGGAAAAATAGCCGTCAGATCATTTTCCCCGGTTCGACGGGCTCGTTCAACCCTGGATAGCTTTGACGCTCCTTCGCTGCGCTCAGTCGATCAAAGCTATCCTTGTTTCGTTATGCGGTCTCATTTCGGCTCGGTGCCACCGCGACGAATTCCGATCAACTTCAGGGTTTCTTCATCAAACTCCATGAGAGCTTCGTCACTTATGCGGCTCATGGTTTTAACTCGGGCCTTCCGAATGGATGCTTCAGCCTGCCTCCCAGTCGATGCCTTGAGAGATGCCACGGCATTGCCTTTCCGCGCCAACAACTCGTCATTCCTCGCGGCCAGTTGGCGGGCAAAGTCGCGACTCGGCGCAGGCTTTTCGGCCGCCTTGGCAAAATGCGCAATCGCACCGTCGGACTCGCTTGTCTGTGCATACCAGAGCAGATGCAAGAGGCTCTTTTGGGCGTCCGTGTCGGTTTCAACATCCAGACGCTTCACCGCCCGTTGGAGCCAGTTCGTGGAATCTGTTGGAAACACCATAATGATAAGGCAAAAGTCCTGCCCCAGTGTGAGGGCGTGCTCGGGGACAATCGCCTGGAACTTCGGGTCGTCGAGGATATGAAACGCGGCGTCGGTCGTATCCTCGCCGAATACTGCTAACCGATGGACCTGCCGTAGATAGGTCGTTTGGTCAACATCTCGCAAGTCACACCGGGCCACCGCCTGCAAGGCGATGCGCCGATTTTCTGCCGTATCTGCCAACTCCAAAAGCAACATACTGCCATCGTAAAGGAAGAACGCGGGAACGTTCTTTTCCGTCAGTTGCTCCTTCAGCAGCGGAAGGTAGGCCTTGCGCTCCGCTTTTGCCTTTTGCCAAAAGGCGTCGAGAGTCTTCGACTTTTGGCTTTGCTGTTCCTTGGTCAGCATGTGCGGACTAAAGGAGTACACGGCGAGGATCTCCTCACGGTTCGCCTTGCTGGCTGCTTGGGCCAACGCTGGCCCCAAACAGCCCCAAATCAGTGCTAGACATGGGATCACGATTGCTTTCATTTCTCAATTCTTGATGCAATCAAGATTCACGCACCCGTTCGTATCTATCGCAACGAAAACAGTTAAGCGTCACCTTTCCGTCGACACAACCAAACCGTTGTCCAAGGCACTTTACACAAATGTTGCAGTGACGCTTCAACGCATTGTAGGCCGAATGACTCGCGCCATACAACCTCCACTCTCTCGTCATGTGAACCTAAATACCTCACAAGCCTTGGGAGAATGCGCTGCTTCTCCTCCTCGGTCAGCTCGCGAAACACGAGACGGAGTGAATCTGTCCAGTAGCGACCGGCGTACAACTTGAGCGGCTTGCGACCCAAGAAAATCTCGAAGCAGTAGCGCTTCCCATCCTCGTCGTAAACGATCTCCTCGCCTCGTGCGGCGATATTGATGGAGTAAGCGCTCATGAGCGGTCCAAGGCGTGGGAACCCGCCCGTGCGTTCCCCGTTGGCGGGATATTCGAGTTTCGTCGAAAGAAATTCTCCCGGTCGTATTTGTATTTGATGCCTGCCAGTCGGGAAAAATTCGCTCCGTAAACGGCGGCTGCGCCGCTTCTCGTCTCATAGGTCTGAAAGTTCGCGTAAATCCGTTCATCCCCGCGCGGACGCAGCAGCCGCAAGGATTCGTCTGCCCATTGTGTCAGACGCTGGCCGGTCGCAGGATCATTCCAGGTGTAGGCGAGCCGGACATTCAGCCCGCCCGCCTGTCGCAGTGGAAAAGCCGTCGCGGTCGGCGCCACACGACAAACCTGTCCATGCATGTAATGACTAATCCCCATGATGGCCTCCGGAGAAGCGTGCCCAAATCTGTCCACAATAACATCAATCAGTTCGTCCGACAGCCGATCCCGATAAACTGTTTGAATTCCGCGAAACTGTGGCGGAGGCGTGTTAGCCGGGTTCGTCGCTGCCGGTCTTTCCGCGAGCGCTGCAAACTCCTGCCGCTTGACGAATTCTTTGGTCGGAGGCGCGATCGCTCGCAACGACCGCAGGGTCCGTTCGGCTTCATTCTCGCTGCCGGCATGGCAGAGACTAACGAAAACGCCGCGTTCGCCGGGAGTCAGATTGAGCGTCGCCTGGAACGCATCGGGCGCTTCATCCATCAATTCGCGAAAAAACCGCAACACCACTCGCGCATCGCGGACCGAATAATGAATATCGCCTCCCGTGACGGGGCCGATCGGATGAAGCCGGCACTCAAAGGACGTCGTTACGCCAAAATTCGCGCCGGCGCCGCGCAAGGCCCAGAAAAGGTCGGGATTACGTTCGTTGTCCGCGGTAAGAACGCGTCCGTCCGCGGCCACAACTCGAGCGGAAAGCAAATTGTCGGACGAAGCGCCGTGCAGTCCGGAGAGCCAGCCCAGTCCACCGCCAAGGATGACACCGCTCGCGCCAACTCCGGGACATTGTCCGAGCACAGGCGCAAGCCCATGCCGGCCCGCTGCGCGCGCCACCTCCCCGCTTAATACGCCACCTTCGGCGCGGGCCGTTCGCCGCAACGGATCGATGGCAATCTGCTTCATTCCGGAAAGATCAACGACCAGGCCGTTCGAACATCCCCATCCCAGGTGACTGTGGCCGCCTGCGCGCGCTGCCACTTCCAATTCATGACGCCGCGCAAACTCCACAGCTCGCAACGCATCCTCTTCGTGCGCGCATTGCACGATGACCCGCGGCCTCCGCTCCGTTGCTGCGTTCCAATAAAAGACCCGCCGCGCGCTTTCATATAATGGATCAGTGAGGACAATCAGGCGTCCTTTGAGTTTGGCGCGCAAGCCGTCGATAGCGCCAGGACTGAGGTCATTTCTGTCGGTTACCTGAAGACGCCGACAGCCGACGGCAAACCCAAGTGTCCCCGCGGCGGCGATCGTTCGTTTGATGAAGTTGCGTCGCGTGTACCGGATCATGGCCGAGTCTAGCCTGCCTTGAGCGCCTCAGAAAAGCCAGCGAAGTCCAACGCAAAACAGGCCGCAGATGAGCGATCCGAGGCCAAGAACAATAGCGCCAGGAAGGCGTTTTTGAGGAAGCTCGAACCACATATACAAGCTGCTTAGAACCATGAAAATTAAGCCGGCGGCAACGGCATCCATCGAAAAAGCCCACAAAGAAGTCAGCGCCCAGTCACGGCTGTTGCGAGGATCATCCATTTGAACGCCGGTGAAGCTGTGGAGCGCTTTGATTACGCCCCATGGGTTCACTTCGGCTCGTCGCACGGTGACGCGCTTTTGGGCCAAGTCGGCTTTGATGAAAAAGAAATGGCCCGGGCGCCTGACTTGAAAATCGAATTGATTGGGGTCTGTGCGCGTGGTGGTCCACATAATTTCACCTTCGATTTTAAGTTGTTTCAGAATGTCGTGCGCCTGCGCAAGGTCGCCCGTCACGTCAGCGCTGGGAACAGTAATGTCGCGCTCGTAGTTCGTTTCTTTGCGATTGGTCCAGAATTCGGCAAAGGTCCATGTCGGATGGTTCAGGAGCAGGCCGCTGAAGGCAAACAGCCAAATGAAGAAGAGCAGAAACAATCCAACGTAGAAATGCAGTTTGCGATTCCAGCGCTCGAATCGGGCCTGGAATCGAGGGACATTCGGCGATTTGCCCGGACCTGTTGGTTCAGTGGACGAGGGCATACGCCATTCCGAAAAACGATAACGCCCCCGCGAAAAGCAGGATAAATCCCAGCGATCGTTCAGCGCGCAGCACATACCAGAGGTAAATGCCGCTGACCGAGATAAACAGGATCAGATAAACCGTTGCGTCGGCCATCCAACGCCACGCCCTCATATAGAACCAGTTCATCCGGATATTAGCCCCGTGTTGGCCCGGAGATTTATGGAGCGTCACCAGGGCATCTGCCAGACCTGTCTCACGGGTTACGATGGTTGCCTCACGCGTGGGGATGTTGATGGTCACGGTCGTCTCGCGTCCGGGGATTGTTACGGGGATGATCAACTTCTGCTCTTTGATCAGGTGCCGTACGAATCCGACCTCGCCGGGAACATCAGCTTTTTCAAGAGCCGGCCTAAGCCCATTGATCAGCGGCCGTCCCGAACGCGTCGTCAAGTCCTGGGGAAGGGGCAACGCCGATACGACGCGTGTGGTGGAAGTTTCTGAAGCGATCCTCGGCAGCCAGGAGTGTACCAGAAAAAACACGCTAATGGCAAAGACGAGCACGAATGGACTGATGAAAAGCCCAAAGTACAGGTGAAGATCTCGAATGATTCGGTAAAATCGCCCTCTCATTCGGCGAGGGCTCTTTCAGAATTTGAAGACCCCGCAAATTCGTCGCCCTGTAAAAATCTCACCTGACAACGGTGTTGAATGTCAACGAGGTTCATAGTCGTAGGGTAAAGCGACGCCCGAATGGAAGCCACCAAAAACCCGCAGGCTATTTGGGCGCGAAGAAACCGGTCGGCGTTTCTTGACACGATTAAAATGAGAACAAGAATAACAACTCTGAAAAAGTTGTGTCCGGGCCTTTCGTCGGAGCGCGGCTGTGTCTGCAAGACCAGCCGCAGCGGTTGTCGGTTTGGGAGGCATTCGGTCCACAAGAGTGCTGCGGCTGGTGCGCTTGCACACAGCCGCGCTCCGAAAAATAGATGCAACCCGCGTTGGGGTTGTGGATGATTTGAACGTTGACCCAAGGTAGGCCGCTACGCAGCCAACCTCGGGCTGAACGCTGGAATCCCTTCGGGATTCAAACATTGGCGCGCGCAGCGCGGTTAGGCTCGCGCGGCAGAGACGAAAAACAATAGCATGCTTGCATCGCCGCATCTCACAAAGCAAAAATCTTGTCCATGCGCTGCGCCAGGTCGCGGGCGGTTTCGACATTGGATGCCTGGTCGGACGGTTGCTCGGAGATCGCCCAGCCGGAGTAGCCCGCGCGGTCCAATGCGGTCATCACCGCCGGCCAGTTGGTGTCGCCGTCGAGCAATTTCGGGCGCGCGCCCGACCGCACGCCTGGCGCTGCCGGTTTCGCGCTGAAATCCTTGACATGGATTTTCACGATGCGTTTCCCGAGGAGGTTAATCCACTTTTCCGCCGGACCAACGCGACCGGCGTTGCCGATGTCGAAATGCCAGCCCACCCACTCGCTGTTGATCGCGTCGAGATATTCGATCGCCTGCTCGGGCGACATGATGAAGTTGTTCCCGACGTTCTCGATCGCGATTTTCACGCCGGCGTCCCTCGCCACCGGAATGGCCTTTTTGATTTCCACGATGGAACGCTCAAAACACTGCTGATAAGTCACGCCATCGCGGGCGACACCCGGAACCAACAGCACGCTCGAGGCACCGTAGGCTTTCGCGTCCTGCAAACTCTGCACCAGTCCGTCGAAACCGATTTTGCGGGTGGCTTCATCGGGCGCCGAGAGCGGCTTTGCCCAATGGGTGTGGCAACAGACGCTGGCGGCTTTCAGGCCGGTTTCCTTGAACGCC
>QHNT01000211.1:0-1321 GCA_003218515.1 Verrucomicrobiota bacterium
GGGTGGTGATTGCCGGCATTAACGGCAATGCCGCAGTATGGGATGTGAACAGCAATCTCCAGGTCTTTCGATTGACAGGCCATAATCCCGAAAAGGGAGTGGAAAGCGCGTGTTTCAGCAGCGATGGCCGTTTCCTCCTCACCGCTGGTGAGGATTGGACTGTAAGAGTATGGAATGCGGAAAATGGCGAGGAAATAACCGCTGTCTCCCCTCTGCTTCACCCTGATACCGTGTACTGCGCCAGCTTTTCTCCGCTGGGAGACCGGATCGTCACAGCCTGTGAAGACGGCAAGGTCCGCGTCTGGACGATGGGCGCTCCCGATCCGCCTCGCGAATTCGTTGCTCATTCCGAAGCGGTCAGGCACGCCAGCTTCAGTCCAAATGGACGTTGGATTGTCACGGCGAGCGTCGATGGGACGGCAAAAATTTGGAGAGCGGACACGTGCGTCCAGGCCGGAGTGCCGATGCGGCATCAGAGTTGGGTGTTCCAGGCCTGTTTTAGTCCGGACAACGCATCTGTTGTCACGGCGAGCTATGACAAGACCGCGCGTGTGTGGGACGCAGCGACGGGAAAGCTGATCACGACACTGCATCCGGATGCCCAGGTGCACAGCGCTCAGTTCAGCCCGGATGGTCGCTATATCGTCACGACCTGCTGGGATTATGATTTTACCACTCGAGTGTGGGAGGCGAGCACGGGCAAAGAGGCGGTTCCGCCGCTCAAACACACAAGCTATCCGACCAGCGCCTCATTCAGTCCGGCAGGGAATCGCATCCTGACCACCTGCGCGAATGGGGTCAGCCACTTGTGGGACCTTGCGGGTAATCAATGGGTCGCCTCTCCAACCCCGGTTTTTTATAGCCTCGACGGAAATGCTTTTGCAACCCTCGACGGCAATCTCCTGCGAGTGTGGAACGCTACGACCGACACAGCTATCTCCCCCGGGATCCGTCCCGGATACCCGGTTCACGATGTGAAGTTGAATTGGGACGGGAGCCGGTTGCTGATCATTACCACACAATCCCAGCCCCCGGGCAAAACGGCGTTCTTCGGACAAATCTGGGCGACCTCCAGCGCACAGGCGTTATCCCCGCTCTTTCCAGCCGAGGCTTCGATCACTTCTTCCGTCCTGAGCGCGACTGCCCACCGAATGATCACTGCTGCGGGAACGGTTGTCCAAATCTGGGATGCGATCGGAGGAAGGGTGAGTTTTCCTCTCCGTCATCCCAGGCGGGTGGAGCAGGCCGTCCTGAGCCCGGATGCCAGCAGGCTGGTCACGATCGCAGGAACGAACGCATATCTTTGGAATGCGATCACAGG
>QHNT01000211.1:1444-13539 GCA_003218515.1 Verrucomicrobiota bacterium
AAGTATTGGAAGCGCGCTTCAGTCCGGACGGCCGCTGGATTGTTTCCCTGGATGCGGAGGACACCGTTCAGGTGTGGGACGCGGCCACCAGCACACCGATTACACCCCGGCTGAAGCATCCTTTTCCCGTCTGGGATGTTCAGTTCATCGCGAACGGCAGTCGTATTGTCGCAAAGAGCGCGAAGGCCGGTCACTGGATCGATTGGCAGACGACCGGGAATCCGCAGCCGGCGTTATGGCGGGTCTGGGACCTGACATCTGATCCCCGTCCGGTGGGCGAGCTGATGCTCCTCAGCCAGATGCTCTCCGGTCATAAGGGTGACCAAATCGGTGGAGGTCTGCCACTCGAGAAGGAAGCCTTGCAAATCGCCTGGCAGAAGTTGAGCGCGCAGTACCCCTCCGATTTTACCGTGTCCCAACAGGAAACGGTCGCCTGGCATCAACGTGAAGCTGAGGCTGCGGCGGAGGCAGGCCAATGGAGCGCGGCTGTTTTCCATTGGGACCAACTCATTCAAGTGAAGCCTGACGACCAGACCTTTCGCGACCGTCGTGCCGCCGCGCAAAACAGGCTGGATTCAGAACGAACGAGACGCACTGAGTAGTCAGACCTCTACCATGAATGACGCTCAAGGCGATTCGGCGAGAGAATAAATTCGCAGACTGGCCCGCACGTATTCCCACATGGCGCGGAGTTCGCCTCGAGCCGGTCGGTCCCATTGCCGCGGCCGACAGTAAAGGTAGGCGATCAGCGTGCGACGCTGTGGCAGGGTGAGGTCGAGAAATTCCACGCTCGCCTGGCCGTCGCCGCTGACCTCCCGCACGCGCACCGGCACATCGCAAAGCTGGAGCGACGGCAAATGGAGAAACGCTTTGTTCGGGAATGGGCCCGCCGGCGACCCCTCGCGCGCCTTGAAGACAACCTCGCCCTCGGACAAAGTAATCGTGTCTCCTGCCAGCCCGGTGTCGTCCCACAACAGCAGGCACGGCAGGTGATGCGTGAAGCGTACAAACGAATGTTCCTGTGCCACGTCCACCGAGACCAGCAGGCAAAGCCAAAGGGTGATTAGGTTGCTGACGGCGAAACAGGTCGCGATGACAAACGCGTCGCGCTCCTCGTATTGTCTGTGCATGACGAGGGCGAAAGCGATCCCCACCACGTGCAATACGAACAAAACTGCAAATGGCAGCGCCACCCGCCGGTTCACGCCAAGCCGCTGGCGGCGGATCGCCTTGTCTGTGACGCGGAAGCCGACACCAAACGGTTTGCAAAGACTGCGGATTGCCGTGAGGCCCATCGACGGCGCGAGGAACGCCTCGTAAAATTCCGTCCACACCGCCGAGCGCGTGCGGCGCGTCAGCCAGGAATAAAGCAGATAGAATCCGGCCGTGAAGGGCAGGCGGTAGAACAGCATTTCCCCCATCGTCATGCGCAGAAGATGCGCGCCGAAGAACAGGAAAAAGAGCGGCGCGATCAGGTTGAATAAACTGCTCACACTTCCCAGGTAATAGACGATGGCAGAGCCGTGCATCAGACGCTGCTGCCAGCTCAGTCCCGGAATGGCCAGCGGATTCGTCGAGGCAAAGAGCGCCTGCAACGTTCCCTGCGCCCAGCGTGAGCGCTGTTGCACAAACTCGCCGCATCGGTCGGCGGACATGCCCGCGGAGAGCGCCTCGTTTAGATAATACAGCTTGAAGCCGGCGGCCTGGAGTTTGATCGACGTCGCCCAGTCTTCAGTGATCGTCTCGGTCGGGACCCCGCCGATGGCTTCGAGCGCGGAGCGGCGCACCACAAAACAACTGCCATGGCAGACGATGGCATTCATGGCATCGCGGCCCGGCTGGAGCGTGCGGAAGAACAAACGCTGTTCGTCCTCCAACGCGCGCTCCAGGCCCAGGTTCCGCGTCACCGCGTCTTCATTAAAGAAGTTCTGCGGCGTTTGGACCAGTGCCACCCTGGCGTCACGGAAAAAGCCGGCCGTCCGTTGAAGGAAATCGCGGGTGGGAATGAAATCCGCGTCGAAACACACGAGCAACTCGCCCTCGCTCAACGGCAGCGCATGATTCAGATTTCCCGCTTTGGCGTGCCGGTTGTCCGGGCGGTGGAGGTAGCGGCAGTCCAGTTCCTCCGCCAGTTGCCTCATCGCCGGGCGCCGCTGATCATCAAGCAGGTAAACGGTCTTGCCCGGATAATCCATCGCCTGGCAGCCGATGATGGTGCGTCGTAACATTTCAACCGGCTCGGAATACGTCGGCACGAACACGTCCACCGTCGGCAGATATTCCCCCGCCCGGACCACAGCCTGTGACTCGTCCGCCTGTGAGGATCGATCGGTCAGGCGCAGCAACGACAAATTGCCCAGCGCGATCCGGAAATGGATGAAGGTTTCCGAGAGAAAAAAGAGAACGCTCACGACGGCATCGGGCCAGGTGTCAAAACTCAACGTCGCGACGAGCCGGAACGCCAGATAGCTCGCCTGGAGGAACAGGAAAACGAGCCCGACGGGCAACCGCAACCAATCCGGCGGCTGGTCAAACAGCAGCAACAACGACCCCGCCCAGGCGAGCACCAGGATCGTCGGACACAAAATCCAGAGCAGCGAAGAGTCCTCGTTCACCAGCGGCAGATGAAAGCGTCCCCAGCGCCTGAAAGCTTCCCATGCGCCCGCCAGCGCGTGCCACTCGATCGGTTGAAATACCCACCAGCTCGCCCACATCACGAGGAGCGAAACCAAAAAGAGTGTCCAGCCGCGCGTGAACAGCTTCGGTTCGATCCAGGCCGGTCGAGGCAGGAGCGCGGCGTTATTCATGGTCGTCCACCGCGACCACCACGCTGCGGCCCACTCCGAAGAACTGGCTCGCCTCGTAGGGATTGTCCGATTCCATCGCCACGCGCACGGCCACGCGGCGGCGAGTGAAGTCGCCGGGCAACCCCGCCGCGAAATTCTCATAGGCAATCCGCCCCACGCCGCCCCGGATCGATTCCACGCGTCCGCGCCAGGTCTCCCGGCCGTCGAGCGCGCGGACGGTGACCCGCGCGCCGACGCGCAGTTTCGGCGCGTGTTTTTCCTGGAAGAACGCGTCCACCCAAATCCGCCGCGGATCGATCACCTGCAACACCGGTTCATGCGCCGCGACCTGCGCGCCGGTTTTGGCGGGGATGGTCCAGGCCACTCCGTCGAATGGCATCTCGAGCATCGCCTCCTTCTGGAGCTCCACCTGGCGCTCCACGTCGCGCGTGCGCGCTTCGGCCTGGCGCGCCTGGACCTGCCTGGTGCTCAGCGCCGTCCGCGCCAGGGCCAGCTTCGTTTCCTCCTCCAGGAAAGCGAGACGTGAAATCAGTTTTTCCTCATGCAGTTTCTCATGCAGCCGATACACCTGTTCCTGCTTCTGGCAACGCACCGCGGCTTCGCCGGCCTCCGCCTGCAACCGTTCCGTCAATTCCCGCAGCCAGTTCAACTGCGCCGTCGATTCCTGGTTGCCGAAGCGGGGATTCTCGATCCGAAACAGCGTCGTGCCGCGGAAAATCAGCGCGCCAGGTTGAACCGGCTCCAGCCGCAGTTGCCCTTCGATCGGCGCGCGCAGCACGGTCATCTCGGCATTGATGTAAGCCTGCTCGCTGGTCGCCGAGTTAAACGTGTGCCTGGCATACGCGCCAACCCCCGCTAACACCGCGCCCGTCAACACCAGTCGCGCGCAACGGAAGAACAATCGGCGCCGACTGGAGGGCGGTTCGGCTTTCGGTTCGACAACCAAAGGACCCGTGACCACCTCCGGTTCGACGGGCTGGCGCAGGAGTGAAACGTTCGTGAGGCGATTGCTTGTGCTGGTGCGGGTGGTCCTCTCAGGCGGAGAGGGTATCGCGCTCACGCGTTCGGGGCAGGTGGTCGAATTGTTCATAGGCAGTGAATGGGTTGCAGGTTCATGACCCAGGTTCGAACGTGGTCAGACTCCGCGGCGCATTTCTGTTTGTGTTCACAAAAGCATTACGCGCCGACTGAATGGATCTTTCAAAAAACTGAACACCGTGTGGTCCTCGTGAGCTGGCAGCCCGGAAAGGAAGGCCCGTTTTTTGAAAGAACACCCCGGCGCGTGGCGTATTGATTCTGTCAGCAACAGTTCAACTCGGAACACAAATGATGACGGACATGACAGTACTTCGTGGTGAACGCGGTCCGGCCGCCGGCACGCGCCACCGCAGCCCCGCGTTCAATGACCTGGTCGGGCCGCGCGCAGAACAGGAACGCGTCGGCAGGGGTTCCGACTTTTTCGACGCCGGCCGGGACCGCAAGCGCGCGCAGCAGCGGCTCACTGCGCAACATGCCGTGGCCGGTGTCCTGGCCGAATCGGTCAACTTGAATGAAGCCGCGCCGGGAATCCTGCAGTCTGTCTGTGAAAGCCTCGGCTGGGAGTTGGGCGCGCTCTGGAAAGCGGACGCCGCCGCCGGGCAGTTGCGTTGCGTAGCCGTCTGGCATCAGCCTGCGCGGCCTGTTCCGCAGTTTTGCGCAGCCACCCGCGAGGCGATCTTTGCCTGCGGCGCTGGATTTCCGGGTCGGATCTGGGCCGACGCCAAACCCGTCTGGGTGGAAAACGTCGCCGAAGACGACCGTTGCCCGCGGGCGTCGATCGCCGCCAAAGAAGGTCTCCACGCAGCGTTTGGATTTCCCATCACGATTCAACACGAAGTCGTCGGCGTCATTGAATTTTTCAGCCACGAAATTCAGCCGCCGGATGAAGACCTGCTCCGCATGATGGCCACCATCGGCAGCCAACTTGGCCAGTTCATCGTCCGCAAGCAAATGGAGGAATCGCTGGCCGAGGAACGGAACTTGTTGCGCACGCTGATCGACACGTTGCCCGACGCCATTTATGTCAAGGACGCCGAGAGCCGCTTCGTGCTGGCCAATGTCGGTGTCGCCCAACTCATGGGCGCCGCGCGGCCCGAGGACCTGTATGGGAAGAAAGATTCGGACTTTTACGACCTGTTCCCGAAAGAAATGGCGGACGCCTTCCGCGCGAATGATCTAAAAGTTTTGACGGCCGCCGCGCCGATCCAGATCGAAGAAGTAGTGCCGCACGATGACGGACTGCACTTTTACATTTCGCTCAAGTTTCCGTTGCACGGTTCCACCGGATTTCCGTACGCGATCTGCGGTATCTCCACGGACATCACCGAACGCAAGCGAGCGGAGGTGGAATTGAAAAACGCCTGCACCGGGTTGGCCCGCAGCGAGGAGGCCCTGCGAACCGCCCTGGCTGAACTCAAGACGTCGCACGAAGAACTGAAAGCGACCCAGTCGCAGTTGATCCAGGCCGAAAAATTGGAATCGATCGGAACGCTGGCCGCGGGCGTTGCGCACGAGGTCAGGAATCCGCTCCAAACCATCCTGGCCGGAGTGGACTTTCTCTGCCTCCACGCCGCGCGTCGGCGGGAGACGGTGCCGATGGTGCTGACTGAAATGCGCGACGCCATCCGCCGGGCCGATTCCATCGTTCGCGAGCTGCTGGAATTTTCAGCCACCAACCATCCGGATGTGCGCGACGAAGACCTCAATGCCATCGCCCGGCACTCGCTCAATTTGATGCAGTACGAGCTGAAGAAGCATCACATCACTTTAGCGCAAGAACTGGCGACGGACCTGCCGATGCTCCAACTGGAACGAAACAAAATTCAGCAGGTGTTCATCAACCTGTTCCTGAACGCCGTTGAGGCCATGCCCGATGGTGGAACGCTGGCGGTCCGCACTTATGCGCGGCCGTTGGCCGGAGAACAGTTGACCGCGTTGAGCGGCGCGTCGAGCAGGTCCGGGCCGGGGGAGACCATGGTGATCGCCGAGATTGAGGACACCGGCGCGGGGATACCTCCCGACCAAATAACCAAAATCTTCGACCCTTTCTTTACCACCAAACCCACCGGCACCGGTCTGGGACTGCCGGTGAGCAAGAAAATCATCGAACTGCACGGCGGCGCAATTCACATCGCCAATCGGGAGCAAGGCGGGGTGCGAGTGGCCGTCGTTTTCAAAACAAGCGGAGGAAAAAATTATGAAAAAGAAACGAATCCTGATCATTGACGACGAAGCGAGTTTCACTCGCTTGCTGAACCTCAACCTGGGCTGCACCGGCAAATACGCCGTACGGGCGGAGAACAACCCGCCCGAAGGACTGGCCGCCGCGCGGGAGTTTCATCCGGACCTGATCCTGCTGGATGTCATGATGCCGCAGATGGACGGCGGCACCCTCGCGGCCCAGCTGCAAAGCGACTCGAGGTTCAGGCAAATCCCCATTGTCTTCCTCACGGCGGCGGTCCGGAAGGAGGAGGTACGAGACCGCAACGGCCTGATCGGCGGTTTTCCTTATCTGGCCAAGCCGGTCGATCTCAAGCAACTGCTCGTCTGCATCGAGAAAAATCTGGCGCAACAACCGCGCGGCTGAGCTTGGCAGCGAAAGACCGAGCGACATGGAAACCTCCTCGGTGAAATCGTCGGGGCGGTCTCATTGCTCCACGGGCCGCCTGTCTGCGGTAGCCTTGGCGAAGGCGGGTCTTCGGTGGCCAGCAGGCCGCCAGGGTAGCAAGGCTATTTCGTCGTGCTCGCCGCTTACGGTAACTGGTAAACAATGTCTGCGTCCATCCCTACGCCATTGGGCAGTCCATCAGCACCATAGCTCTCAAGCCACATTGAGCCAGGGACGTTGGTATGCACAATAAACACTATTTCACGCCCCCACGCGTCGATAAGGATGTTCGTGTCGTTTAGTGCAATCACTCTCAGCAGCGATGTCCGATCTGCAGGCCATGCTCCGGCTAGTTTTCGATAGCTTTCACAGGCTTGTGCGAGTGAGTCCAGACGATCAACTGTAACGTCGAGTTCATTTACTTTTCTAGTCGCGTGCCTTTGGTGGCGGCATCCTACGTAAAAAAGGCCGGCCACACAGAAAACGATTGCGATTCCTGCGATCGTACGTTTTAACAGACGCACGTGGATTAAATCATGGAAGGGAGACTGGAGGTCGCACGAGCGCACCCAGCAAAACGACAACGGGCACCCAAACCCACCGCGCCGAACATGGAAGCAGTGCCCACCCGATGAGGCTAAATATTTTCACGTTTTCTTCGGACCTTTGGTGATAGATTAAAAAGTAAGGATGGTCGGGGAGGTGAGATTCGAACTCACGACCTCTTGTACCCGAAACAAGTAATGGCAGGTTTCCCGCGTTGCCCATTGTTGCATCTTGTGCGCTGCTCATGCCCCTACCTATACGTGGATTTCCCGTATTGGCAAGCACTTTATTAGCATCTATGGGCAACCGTCGGCAAGAAAAGTTGTGCGGGTTTGTGTTGCTGTGCCGAATCTGTGCGAAGCCGGAATCCTGTGCGGAATCTGTGCGGGCGGATACCGGGTCCGAGTCTGTCCAATTTGCCCTTTCCTGTTTGCGCTATGCCTTGTCTGTACGCGTGGCCTGGCTGGGTTGGGGCCCAAAGTCGCGGACTCGCAGCCCGGCGAGGCATAAGGCATCGTGGCGCGCTGCTCTAGCTCCGGCCGTTTGCTCACGGCTGGCCTCCACGCTGTCGGCGCAGGAGCGCGCCTTGCACGCTCGCCCAATCGTAAAGGCAGCGCCTGCCGATCTTGATGTAGGGAAGGACTCCCTTCGCTTTCCAATTACCCAGGGTCCGACGGCTAATTGGCAGCTTGGCCAGCAGTTGTTTTTCGTCAATGAAGTCCGTCAGGGCTGAGGTTGTTCGATTTGGTTCCCTACCTTTGCCGTTCGTCCGTGCGTCCGAGCTGTCAGACAGCCCGGCTACGTTCAAGGATTCTTTGCGCTCTGTGTTCATAAATCCGCTTTTCAGTCGGCGGGAGTCGTGACCAACTTTACTGCGTCCATTCCTCTGAGGGCCGTGTTCATCGACAGGGCTTGCATCAGTCCTGGTCGGCGAGTCCGGCACGCTGTTGATGACGCGTTCGGCTCTCATTTGACCTCCTCTGCGGACGTTGGTGAGATCACCGCAATTTCCTGTATGAAGGGCTGTGTGTCTTCGAGGACGGAGCGGAATTTCTCAGCAACGGCAGCGACCGAAGCCAATTCTCTTTTGTGAAGCGCCGCCTCGACCCGGCGACGAAGTTTGCCGTTGAGGACGATCTCGTGCGTCGCGAAAACGAGCTTGAGAGTCTCCTCGTCTTCGCGGTCGATATATTCGGAGTAAATGAAATGTTCGTAGGGCACGACAAAGGAATGGTTCGGCGTCAATTCCACACGCAGTCCGCGGGCCTGCGGTTGCAGCCCCCAGCATTCAGGTGGTTTTGTGTTCATAGCGGCGCTCCAGGTCATGATTGAATCGGTGGAAGCGACGAGCACGATGAATCAAGCTTGTGATCCGTTCTCCGAAGCGGCGCAGCAATGCATCCGCCCAGCGAAATTGCGTTGATCGGCGGGCAAACCCGGCGAGTTCGAGCGCAAGCCGACGTTGGCCGGAACGCAGGACGTTTTCGCGCAACTGTTCTTTGTCCGGCGTGAAAATCTGGATGCCTCGCCGCCCACGCGAAATCGTCACGTACCATTGCTGGTCGTTGGTAGCGGCTTTGATCGTGGAGTCGGAAAACAGAACGTAATCGACGGTCCTGCCTTGCGAACCGTAGGAAGTCACCGCATATCCCGGCACAAACTCGCGGTAACCCGCGCCCAACACACGGCCGTCACTGAGTTCGATCGCGCCGTCTCCCCGCACCTGGCGTACCGTCACCAATTCGCCGTTGGTTACAACGGACCCGCCCGGTAACTTCCGATTGGCCTTGAGTTGTAGGCGGTCGCCGGACGCAAGCGGTAAAGTCAGCGGGCGGCAGACGTTGATTCGGTCCAGGTTCCGATGCTGAATGACGACAAGGTTGTCCTGCACTTCCGCCAATATCCCTTTATCGAGGACCTCGACGAACTGCGCGACGGTTCCGGGCTCAAACTTCTGAATTCGCTGATTGAAGACGATCATGCGACCGGGACCGTAAGAACGCGCATCGCGCTTTTCCGCCGCGGTCAGATCGATTTTCTCCAACGCATCAATCAAATGATCTTCCACACCGAGCAATCCCTTTTCCTTAAGCGCAGCGCGGACCCGTTCGTTCACTCGGTGAACCTCCATCCAGGTCTGCGAAACAACGACCGTGGAGTGGCCTTGTTCGTCGAGACGCAGGTACTCGTTTGCGAGCTCGTCTGGTTGGTCATTCATCCGGCACGCGACAACAGAGCGCATTCGGTCCAACTCAAGAAAAGAGCGATACAACCTGCCAGCCGCCGCAAATTCGACGGCGCGCCGATAGGCCGTGATTTGTTCCTTCTCCTTCCTGGATCGAGCAAGATTGGGATCCTGCCGACGAATTCGCTCCAATTCCACAGGCTTGAGGCCCGCGTAACCCTCCAGAGCAACCAGTGCGTCCGAGGCTTCCACAGGCCCGTGTTGACGAGTATCGCCCGACAGAACCAACCGCCCTCTCCGCGCGCTCACGGTGAGAATCAAGTCCAACATTTGGCGCGCGCCGATCTGACCGGCCTCATCGACGACGACAATGCCGTGGTCTGTGAGCTCCTTTCTGAGCAAAAATTCTGCTACCGTTGTCGGGCTGGGAAAGTTTTCTCGTGTCAAATCAATGACTTGCTGGCGCTGCGGGGCAAGCACGGTCACCCTCGGTCCTCGTTGCTTCAAACAAGACACCAGTTCGCGCAAAACGAAGCTCTTTCCCGTTCCTGCGCCGCCACGAAAGACGGTGATGAAATCTCGCGACTGGCCTAACCGAGCCAGCGCCGTCATCTGTTCCTCGTCCAACGCGCGGTTGGGGGAAGGTTCCCTCGCGAGCAGCGGAGCGCATCTTGAGACCCCTTCCTTTGCGCTTGCCACAATCTCCAACTCACGAGCGAGAACCGCCTTGGTTGTGACCTGAACCGGCACCGTCGGTTCGCGGACGTAGTCTCGCTCTCCAGTCAGTCGTTTCAGCAGGTCCAGGAATTCAGGAACGACCGACTGCCGGTCGAACAAGTGTTCTTCCGCCCAAGTCAGAGCTTCTTCTGCCGCGCGCGGGTCCAGAGCGTCGGTCTCCTCGACGGACGGGCGGGCCAAAGATTTCAGATTTTCCAATTCTGACCTCGAAAGCTGGGCATTCCACAGTTCTTCGAGCTGAGAACGGGGAATGTCGTGCATCTTGCGCGATCGTTCCGCCGTGGCCAACCGTTCGCGGAGGTCTTTGAAGTTTCCGCGAGTTAATTCAGGTTTTTTCTCCAACAAGTCTCTCAAGCTATCGTCGATCTGCTCATGCCGCTTCGAGAATCGCTCGCAAATTTCGTCGGCCACTCCTTCCACCTGGAAATCACCGCGGTGCAAATTGCAAATGCTGTAACCAAAACGCCGCAGGTCTTTGGCGAGTTCATGGTAATAGACGTTCTCGACGAATTTCCTCGCCTTCAGCATTTCGTAATTTTGCAGTGCCTTCCAGCAGCCCTCTTCCGAATCAAACGTTGCATTGAACACAATGCAGTGCGTATGCAGGTGCGGGTCGAGCGCGCGGGACGTATCGTGGGTGAAGAGGGCGGAGACAATATTCTGAGTCACCCGCAGACCGTTGGATTTGCTTCGCCGAACGCGCGTGGCGGCGAATTGCTCGAACTCGGCCAACGCGACGTTCAGTGCCCGGTGGTGCGCGTCAATAATGCGTTCGTCCTTCGCAACCAGGGCCAGAATCGAAACGGACTTGGGCGGCGAGAACGTGAAGTCATAAAACACCCGGCGAGTCGGCGTCTGCTTATCGCCGCTCCACTGCACGCTCATGAGCCGTTGGGTTAAGCGGTTGCAGGTCTGAGGATGACGATTGTCGCACAACGCCAAAAAGTCTTCGCTGGCAACTCGCGCCGGCAAACCGAGTTTTTCCGCGCCCGCTCCGAACCATTCACCCGAAGTCTTCTGCCCTTCCTCGTAATAATCGCCGACCGACAGGTGTTCGTGGAAGTAGTGCTTGGCGTTTTTCAAACTGTACTGTGTTTTTGCAGTAACCACGAAATAAAAGCCTATCAGGTCTTGAGGAAAAGATTGTGACCCACAATCACAATCTTGTTCGGGCTTGTATGCTTGAATGGCCGGCATGAAGACGGCCATCGAATCCAATACCGACACCCACCTTTGGGGCATCTATTATCGCGATCGCGAGTTCGCCAGGGTCAAGGGTGATCCATTGCGAACTGTGATTGCCGCGCAAACGAAGGAGAAAGCTGAACAGGAAGCATCACGCCTGGGCTTTGAAGAACCTTGGGCGCATCCCGTAACACTGGAAGAGACGCAAAAGGCAGAATGGCTGCCGACCAACATACGCCACCTGCAAGGCAGGCAAAACTTTAGGAAAGGAGTTCGCGTATGAAAGACGGAGATCCGGCGAATCCCACGTCCGAGGAACTCGCGTTCACCGTAGAAATCTTGGAACGGCTGACACACCGCATCGACAACGCAGCGCAGAAAGCTGTCGTGAACAAACGCAGGTGGTACCGCCATACAACCACTTTAGCGTGCATCGCTCGAAACACAGACCGGCGAATAAACGCCATCAACGACACGATCCGGGAACTGAATCAGTGGGCGGTTACTCTTGAGCCACGGCAGTCCGAGAAAAATGAAAATTCATCGAGATCAGTTTAACAGAAAGCACGCCCTACCCCGATCAGACGTTCGGTCATCATGTTTCACTGACGCGTCACTGAATTGTCGCGACCATTCAATGGCGTGCCATGAACGGTCACTGGCACTTCACGACGCGCTAGCGGTGCGTCACCGACGCGCCACCGACATGCCACTGACACGCCGATGGCGCATCACGACCTACCACGTACGCGCCAGCGACACACCAACGAGTCGTCAGCAGCCATCTGCGTTATGCCGCCGCATTTCAAGGCGCGTTCAGGACAATTCACGACATTTCGCGGCGAGTTGAAATGACCGCGGTGGAAGCGAACGAATCAGGAAATGGAAAGAATTGTGTCATGAAGAAGCCTGAACCGGGAGAAATCCAAGAGATATTGGCTGACTATCAGCCGGAGCGAACTCCGCTTTCAGAATTGCTGGAACCGTG
>QHNT01000212.1 GCA_003218515.1 Verrucomicrobiota bacterium
AACGTTACAGGAATGCCAGCGGGTCGTCTTCACGTCAGACTTCCACCAGTCCTTTCATATGCTCCTCGGTTTGTGTGACGCGGAGCACTTCTTCGATGGTAGTCAGGCCGGCCCTCACCTTGTTCCAACCGTCGTGACGCAGCGTGCGCATTCCTTGCTCCATGGCCTTCTGCGCGATGGTTGAGGCCGGCGCGCGGTTCAAAATCAACGGGCGAACTGCCTCGTTCAACAGCAATAGTTCGTAAATGCCCAAACGTCCCTGATACCCGAGCTGGCGACACTCATCGCAACCGGCGCCGCGCCAGAATTTCGCCGTGGCGATTTCGTCCTCTGGAAAACCGATCTTAATCAGGTAATCCCGCTCGACTTTCTGTTCGGTTTTGCAATGCGAACAAATCGTGCGCACCAGGCGCTGCGCCAACACGGCTTCAACCGACGACGCAACGAGGAACGGCTCGATGCCCATGTCAATCAGGCGCGTGAAAGCGCTCGGGGCATCGTTCGTGTGGAGGGTGCTGAACACCAGATGGCCGGTCAGCGCGGCGCGAATCGCAATCTCGGCGGTTTCCAGATCGCGAATTTCGCCGACCATGATGACATTGGGGTCCTGGCGCAAAATGTGGCGCAGCCCGACGGCGAACGTCAGGCCGATGTCCGAACGCACCGCGATCTGATTGATACCCTTCAGTTCGTATTCGACCGGCTCCTCGATCGTGATGATGCGCTTGTGCACCGAGTTAATGGTGCTGAGGCAGGCGTAAAGCGTCGTGGATTTGCCTGCCCCGGTCGGGCCGGTGACCAGCATGATGCCATGCGGTTTGACAATGAGTTCGCGCAACGCGCCCTCGTCCGCCGGCGCGAATCCGAGCTTGTCCAGTGTGAGAAAAATCTTGCCGCGCGTCAGCAAGCGGAGCGACACGCTCTCCCCGTAAACCGTCGGCACCGTCGAAACGCGGATGTCAATTTCCTCGCCTTTGATGCGGACATTGATGCGGCCGTCCTGCGGCAGGCGCTTTTCGGCGATGTTCATTCCCGACATGACTTTGATGCGGGAAATAATCGCCGCTTGAAAGCGCTTGAGCTGCGGCGGCATCGGCGTCTGGTGCAAAATGCCGTCAATGCGGTAACGAATGCGCAACTCGTCTTCGGCCGGCTCGAAGTGGATGTCGGTCGAGCGGTCCTTGTAAGCTTCCCAGATGATCTGGTTGACGAACTTGATGACGCTCGCTTCCTGGTCGCCTTCGGTGATTTCCTTGTCTTCGGCGACGAGCAGTTCAATCGGCTCGTCCTCGGCCATTTCATCGAGGGTTTCGGCGCCGACTCCGTAATATTTTTTCAGCGCCTTTTCAATTTCATTACGCGGCGTGAGCGCGAACTGGACTGGACACTGGGCGTCGAATTGCACCGCGTTCAGCATCGCGGCGTCGAACGGGTTGCTGACAGCCACCTGGAGCGTGCCGTTTTCAAATTGGGTGGGGAGGACGAAGTATTGAAACGCTACTTTCGTGGAGATTTTCTGGCGCGTCTCGGGAGGAACCGTTAGTTTGGGAAGGTCCAAATAAGGCCAGCCGAGCGTCTGGCCCAGCTGCTGAAGGAACTGCTCCTCGGACACGCCGCGTTCGCGGCTGAAAAAGCCCAGCAGGGGCTCTTGCGAGCCGCTTTCCGCGGCGATGCGCCACGCCTTGAGCCATTGACTGAACTCGTCGGGCGAGGCCAGAGCAGCCTGGGCGAAAACAGTTTTAATGGACGTAAACGGCATCCGTAGTTCGCTCTAACAACAGCCTGTTATTACAAGCGAAACTAAAGAAAGTTGCTGTCAGGGTCAAAGGATTTAGAGGCGACTACCGGGGATTCGTTTCCTGCGCGTGGACGTAAACTGCTGGCCATTCGCCGGCGCCGATCGATCTGTCAGCAGGTCGCAATTTCAATCCAGTCCGCCCATTTTCTGCTTCCGCATCGGCGGCGAATGCGCTTCATTTTCAGCGCGCATGACACCATTCGCCACGATCACCGTCATCGGGAAGGATAAAACCGGAGTGGTTGCCCGCGTCACCAGTTACCTCTTCGAGCGAAAAGCCAACATCGAAGCGTTGGAAGAACAGGTGACGCGCGGCCAGTTCAGCATGACCATCCAGGCCTCGTGGAGGCCGCATCAACTGAACGCCGACGCCGTGCGCGCCGGGCTTGACCGGATCGCCAAAGCGCTCGGCATGGAAATCAAAATTCGCTTCACCGAGCCGCACCGCCGGCAACGCATGGCCATCCTGGTGACACGCGAATCGCATTGTCTGGTGGGACTGTTGGCGGCGGTGAAATCCGGCCGGCTCAAAACCGAGCCGCCGATCATTCTGTCCAATCGTCGCGATCTGGAGCCGATTGCGCGAACCGGCGGTGTGCCGTTTCTTTTCGTTCCCTGGGAGGACCGCGCGAAAGCGGAGGAACGCGCGCTCAAGCTGCTGGACGACCGCGCAATTGACTTTATTGTCCTGGCGAGGTTCATGAAAATTCTCTCGCCGAACTTTGTCTGGCGCTACAAAAATAAAATCATCAACATACACCCGTCGCTGCTGCCCAGCTTTCCGGGGCCGCAGGCCTACCGTCAGGCTTACGAGCAAGGGGTGAAAATCATCGGCGTCACATCGCATTTCGTGACGATGCGCCTGGACGAAGGTCCGATCATCGCCCAGGGAAGCTTTAACGTCCGGCCGGCCTGGGCCTTGAAGGACATCGTCGCCACCGGGCAGAAACTCGAAGCCCGCGTGCTGATCAAGGCCGTGAAACTTTACCTGACTGAGCGGCTCGACGTCTATTGGGGGATCGTAAAGCAAGTGTAGCCTTCGGCTCAGGCGAACGGCTTTTTCCAAATCGGCACGACGCGTTTGAGTTCGTCGATCAGCCATTGGCAGGCGGCGAAGGCCTCGCCGCGATGCGGGGCGACCACTTCTACCCAAAGCGACGGTTCGTTCACTTTCACCATTCAGATGGCTGAACACCAGTTCAACCTGTTGTTCAGCCATCTGTTGGAACGCCTCGTATTCGATCGCGTGGATCGCTCTATTTTCCTCGGCCGCGCGAACCACGCCGGCAAAATAAACGACTGCGCCCATACCGTCGGACATTCTCCGTTTCGATGCCAACGCCGCTTCGTCGATCGGCTCAAGGGTGATGGTCAATTGTCGTTTCACAACAGCGCGGCGCGTGAAATGCGGCGCCAGGAGAGCGTTTGCGCACAAATCGTATATCGCAAATCGTAAATCATGAATCCGATCAGCCGCCCTGCACCGGCGGGAAGAGCGATACCTCATCGCCTTCTTTCAGCAAGTAGCCGCGCCCTTGATAATCCACGCCGACCGCGACGAGCGTCGAGTTCTGCATAGCACCCAGTTCAGGAAAGCGTGCCATTAATTGCTTCAGCAAATCAGCGATCGTGCTGCCCGGCGGCAACGTTTCGGTCGTTTCCGCGGAACCGGTCAGGTCTTTGTAATACGAATAAAAATGGACGGCAATTTTCATATCAGCCGATTCGGTAAACCTGCGGACGCAACACGCCGACAAATGGCAGGTTCCGATGGCGCTCGGCAAAATCAAGCCCGTAGCCGACCACAAACAGGTCCGGAATGCTGAAACCGACGTAGTCTGCGCGGACCCTTTCCACGCGCCGGGCTTTCTTTTCCAGCAACACGCAGACTTTGACGCGGCGGGGCTTTAGCTCGCGCAGTTTGGCCAGCACGCGTTTGAGCGTTGTGCCGGTGTCGAGGATGTCGTCCACCAACAGCACATCACGGCCGCGCACGTCCAGGCGGAGTTCCTTGGTGAAAATCAACTCACGCGATTGGGCGCCTTCGCGATAGCTGGACACGCCGATGAAATCCAGGCGCATGGGCAGCGGGAGATGTCGGAGCAGGTCCGCCAGAAACATCACCGTGCCGTTCAACAGCGAGACGACCACGAGATCGCGCCCGGCGAAGTCGCGCTCAATCTGCCGGGCCAGGTCCCGCACCCGCCGGGCAAGCTGCGCTTGAGTGATGAGCTTGCGCTCGATTTCCTGTCGCCACTTGGACAGTTTCCTCATTTCAGTGTTCGTTGAGGACCTTCTGCCTTGGGAACAGTTCGCGTAGTTGATGAGGCTTTTCCATGCGTCAACGATTTCGAGAGTTGGACGCGGAAGCAAGCCGGAAAGTCGGAGCGTCCGCTTTCGGGTGTTGAGTTAAAGCAGGCAACCGCGGGCAGCCGACCGGCGCGCGTGGGCAACCAACCAACTTTGAACTTTGAACTTTAAACTTGGAACTCTATAACAACGCCATGTTACCGATTCTGCTGGAGCGCGGCGGGCTGATGACATGGCTGTTGCTGATTATGAGCGCGGTGGTCATCGTGGTATTCGTCGAGCGCCTGCTGCATTATCACCAGGCGCAAATCAATTCCGCCGAGTTCCTCAACGGCGTGCGCAATGTGCTCAAGCGTGATAACGTCGTGGAGGCGCTTTCGATCTGCGACGCGACTCCGGGACCGGTGGCTCGACTGGTGAGGACCGCCATCCTGAACCGCGACCGGGGCAGGGAAGGAATTCGTGATTCGCTGGAGGAAGCCGGCCTTCTCGAAGTGCCGCGGCTGGAGGACAAGTTGAATCTGTTGGCCACCATCGCGCAGATTGCGCCGCTGATGGGGTTGCTCGGCACGGTGATGGGTTTTCTGAAAATCTTCCTTAAGCTGCAGCAGGAGGGGCCGTTCGCCACGCCCAATCTGCTCGCAGGGGGCATCTGGGAATCGCTGATTTGCATGGCGGCGGGCCTGGCCGTGGCGATTCCCACTTACGCCGGCTACAATTATCTTGTCAATCGCGTCAATAGCATCGTGCTTGACATGGAGAAGGCCTCGACCGAGATCCTGCACATTATCGCGGACACGACGCCTCAAAACGGCCAATGAAATTTCCGCGCCATGCCAGGATTTTTTGCGGACAACTCGACGCCTCGCCCTTTGTCGGCGTCTTGTTTCTGGTCGCGATCTTTCTCTTGCTGAATTCGTCGCTGGTCTTCTTGCCGGGCGTGCCCATCGACTTGCCGAAAGCGGCCGATTTGTCCGGTGTCACCGGCCGGCCGATCGCGGTGGCGGTGGATCGCAACGGCCGGTTTTACTTCCGCAATCAGCTCATCAATCCCAACGAACTGCAGCTCGAGCTGCACAAAGCCGTGCGCGAAAGCAAAGAACCGCCGCCCCTGGTGCTGATGGTCGATAAAAGCGTGCCGTATGACACCATCATGAACGTGCTCGCCGGACTGGCGCCCGAAGCGGGAGTGAAGAAGGCCTGGCTGGTTGCCCGTCCCCTTATGGCACCGACGCGGACGAATGCGGCCCGATGAATGCCCCCGTGTCAGCGCCGCTGCCCTGGTCGCGGGGCCGCTGGTCGGGCGCGGTCTTGCTCCTGACGCTCGCGCAAGTGGGATTGATTTTCTGGCTTTCCGAGCGCAAACCGATTGTCCCGCTCCGGCCCGATTCAACCACCACGGTTCAACTCGTCGCCGAAGCGCCACCGGGCAGCGCCATCGCCGAATTGCTGAACATCGATGACCCGACGCTCGTGGCGTTGCCCGACCCGCGCGGCTTTTCCGGTCCGGCCTGGATCACAGCGCCGCCGCTGCAACACCAGTCGCGAGACTGGACTGAGCCCACGCGCGCGCTGGCTCTGCCGGTGGCCGAACTGGGCGCAACCTTCGCGCAATTCGTTCGCACCAACGTCGTCGGTCCCGGTTTGCTCGCAGAGAAACCAGCGCCGCGGCTGAGCGAAGTGGGATTTTCGCCGGTGCCCATGCCGGCAACATCAACGTTCCGGATCGAGGGCGATCTGGCCAAACGCGAATTGCTCACGCCGCTGAAAGTCTTGTCTATTCCGCACACGAACATCCTGACCAACACGGTGGTGCAGGTTTGCGTTGACCGGCTGGGTTTTGTGTTTTCGCCGGTCCAGCTTTCCGGCAGCGGTTCCGAAACGGCGGATGAGCGCGCGCTCGACCTGGCAAAATCGATGCGCTTCAAACCCCTCGCGGGTACCAACCGGGCTTTGCCGCGTAATGCGTTGGAGCTGACGTGGGGCACAATCATTTTCCGATGGACCACGCTCGAAATTCCCGCAAGCAACAGCCCGGCCGCCAGACCTCCGCCATGACCCCTGACAAATTGTTTTTCCTCTACGTGTTCATCCTCCTTGCGGCGCTGGGTGGCGTGGCTGTTTATTACGAGCTTCGCCGCAAACGGTTCGAACCAACACCCAGTGAGGACAACATTTTCCGCTGCGAGAAATGCGCGTTCGTTTACACCGACGACGCGGATGTGGATCGCTCGCGCTGTCCGCAATGCGGAACCATAAACAAGGTATTCAAGTTCTGATGGAATGAGGGAGGAGTGGCGTGCTGGAGCAATGGAATCTCCCAAACCAAGCAATACTCCAGTGGCGGCACACTCCGCTGTGTTCAGCTTCCCGTCTTGACTTCGACCACATCGTGCGGCGCGGCTTCGCGCATGCCGGCGGGGCTGACGCGGATGTAACGGGCCTTCTCGCGGAGTTGGGCCAGATTTGCCGCGCCGAGGTAGCCCATGCCCGACTGGATCCCGCCGATCAACTGGGTCAGGACCAGATCAAGCGACGGGGATACTTCCTTGAGCGCTTCGACGCCTTCAGGCGCGAGCTTTTGCGTGTTGTCGGTCAAGTGACCGTAACGCGCCGCCGAACCGGCCTTCATGGCAGCAACGCTCCCCATGCCGCGATATTGTTTGTACAATTTGCCGCCAATCTCCATCATCTGTCCGGGCGCTTCAGGACAACCCGCGAACAAGCCGCCGCAAATGACCGCGTGCGCCAGCGTGAGTGCCTTGACGATGTCGCCGGACTTGGTGATGCCGCCGTCGGCGATGATGGTCACACCTTTCTGTTCCGCCGCGCGCAAACAGACGTGAAGCGCGGTGAGTTGTGGAATACCGACCCCGGCGACGATGCGTGTGGTGCAGATGGAACCCGGTCCCTGGCCAACCTTGATGGCATTGGCGCCACAGTCAGCCAGATATTCAACGCCCGCTGCGCTGGTGACGTTGCCGGCGATGAGGGGCAGACGTGGAAGCGCGTCGCGCAGCATTTTGACGGTTTCGCCCACGCCCTTGCTGTATCCGTGGGCGGTGGAGACGGCGACAACGTCCACACCGCGTTCCGCCAGAGCTTGTACGTGTGTCAGGATACGCTCACGATCGAGGTCGCCGAACGCGTTGCGCGTGGCCGACACGGCGGCGCCGCAGAGGAGTCGGAAACGCGAGTCACGCGCTGGTTTAAACTGTGCGTTGCGTTCCTGCGTGATGCGCTCCACGTCGCTCATCGTGAACAGGCCGCGCAAACGATCTTCTTCATCCACCACGAGCAATTTGTGGATGCCAGGGTGGTCGGTAAAGAATTTGTCGGCGCGAGCGACCGGGTTTGTGCCCAGTTCCTGTTGTTTGATGGCGTGAACCTGGTTCCGCGGCGTGAGCGCCTCAGCCACTTTGCGTTTCGAGTAACGCGGCTTCACGACGTGGCCCGAAAGCAGTCCGACCAATCTACCGTCGGCGTCCACGACCGGAAACGTGCCGAAAGCAAATTTCCGTTTTTCGATCATTTCCAGCACTTCGCCGATGAGTTGCTCAGGCGCGACTTTGATCGGGTCCTGGATCAATCCGTGCACGTGGTTCTTCACCCGGCTCAACTCGGAGAGCTGCTGTTTCTCCGGCATGTTGTAGTGGATGAGGCCCAACCCGCCGTTGAGCGCCATCGCGATGGCCATGCGCGCCTCGGTCACCGTGTCCATGTCCGCCGAAATGACCGGAATGTTGAGGTTCAGTCCTTCCGCCAGCTGGACATCAAGCTGGGTGTCGCGCGGGAGGATCTCGGAATAAAGCGTGGCCAATGTGATGTCGTCGTAAGTGAGGGCCAGGCTGCGATGCGCCGTGAAAAACGCGGCGGCCGGCAGGTAGAACTCGGCGTCGATAGGGTTGAAGTCTTGCTTGACTGCCATGTCGGATAATGTCGGTCCCGGCTTTTTGTGGCAAGAATAAGTTAGGACACTGCCGAATGGCTCGAAGCCCATTAAGTATGTCCGGTTTTTGCGTTCGGCGCACATTATCTTTATGAACGAAGATGGATACCGATAACAAATTGCTGGAGAGCTACGCCACTATCGGCTCCGAACGCGCCTTCCGGGAACTGGTCGAACGGCACATCAACCTGGTGCATTCGGCCGCTCTTCGCGAATGCGGGGGGAATGCTGCCTTGGCGGAGGACATCGCGCAGGCTGTCTTTACCGAACTCGCCCGGCACGCCACTCAGCTCGTCCGACATCCCGCCATCGCCGGCTGGCTTTACACCTGTGTGCGCCGCATGACGGCCAACGTCCGCCGCGCCGAGGACAGGCGGCAACGCCGCGAACATGAGGTGATTACTATGAACGAACTTCTTGGCCCCGATCCAACCGACCAACTGTGGCAACAGGTGCGGCCGGTGCTCGACGATGTCATGCACGAATTGAACCCTGAAGATCGCACGGCGGTGGTGTTGCGCTTCTTCGAAGGCCGGAGCCTCAAGGAGGTCGGAGCGGCGCTCGGTCTTACCGAAAACGCGGCTCGCAAGCGGGTCGAGCGTTCTCTCGAAAAACTGCACGATCTGCTCTCACAGCGCGGCGTCAAATCCACCGCGGCCACGCTGGCCGCAGTGGTGGCCGCCGGAGCCGCGATGGCCGCGCCCTCCGCGCTCGCTTCAACCGTGGCCAACGGCGCCCTGGCGACGGCCGGTTCGAGCAGTTCCGCGCCCTTCACCGCGGCAAAACTCCTGGACCTGGCCAAGAGCAAAATCGCAGCCGCAGGTGCGTTGGTGATTCTGGTGGCCGCCGTCGCCGTCTGGCACCACCTTCGCGCCAACCGCGCGGACGCCCAACAGACCGCGCAGGCACCAGCCGGTGTTCCGGCCGCCACTATCGCTGTGGCTGGCGATTCGGCACAGAATAATTCTGCCGCCCTGGTTCCCACCCCGACAAATGCCGCCGTCTCATCCCCCATGGCCTTGCAACTCGTGGAAGCAGAAACCGGACAAGCGCTTCCCCGAGCGAAACTTCACCTCTTCTATTTACTGGAGGACGGGCGGGGAAAGGTCGTGAAGGCAGTTACGGACGCGAATGGCAAGCTGGGAGTGGACATGCCGCAAGCGCCCTTCCGCGCTCTTAATCTGTTCGTCACCGCCGACGGCCACGTCCCGAAGGTCACAAGCTGGGGCTTCGGGCGCGCCATGCCGGCCGAATACACGATGAGACTGGAACGCGGCGTCACCATCGGCGGAGTCGTCGTTGAGGAAGCCGGGCAACCCATCGCCGGCGCAAAGGTTGAGTTCGATGGTCCCGGAAACGACATGTCGCTGCCGGAAAACATCCAGTTCGGCCCCGACACGCCGACGGTTACGGATGCCTGTGGCCGCTGGTCCTGCAACCTCGTCCCGAGGGACCTCGAACAGGTTTCTTTGCTTGTGACCCATGCGGACCATGCAGAGACCAGCGCGACCATCCGGCCTGACGCACCGGAAGCAAATAACTCTGTCATCACTATGAAGGCCGGCTTCTCCGTGACCGGCGCTGTCCAGGACTCGAACGGCATTCCCGTCGAGGGCGCACAGGTCCGCGAGGTGCGGATGAACTCGGAGGGGGAGCATTCCAAAACAACGGATGCGTCGGGGACTTTTGAATTCAAGAGCATGAAAGCCGGGGAACTGATGCTCGCCGTCCAGGCGAAAGGGTTTGCGCCCGCTGTGCAAACCCTCCAGGTCACTGGCACTGTGTCCGCGCTTCGATTCCAACTCGGTCCGGGTCAACTCCTGCGCGGTCGCGTTACCGATGAGGAGGGCAATCCCATCGCGAATGCCTGGGTGGAAACTACGAGAAGAGCTTTTGACAAAGTTAAATGGTCCACGACCA
>QHNT01000213.1 GCA_003218515.1 Verrucomicrobiota bacterium
CCGGACAATCACTTCAGGGAAAAGCAGCGCTCGTCACCGGTGGCTCCCGTGGAATCGGCCGCGCGATCGCACTCGGATTGGCGGCGCAAGGCGCCACCGTCGTGATCGGCTACCTCAAGAATGATGCGCGCGCTCAGGAGGTCGTGAAAACCGTCGCCGACGGCGAGGGAAAGGCCGTAGCTGTCCAGGCGGATCTGTCGCGCCCGACTGAAGTCTCCCGCATGTTCGATGAAGCGGAAAAAACTTTCGGCGAACTGGATATCGTCGTCGCCAACGCCGCCGACATCGTCGTCAAGCCGCTGGCGGATTGCAGCGAGGAGGACTACGACCGGATTTTCGATACGAACACCAAGGGCGTTTTCTTCACTTTGAAAGAAGCCGCCCGGCGACTCAAAGCTGGTGGCCGCATCATTGTTACCTCGACCGGCGGCACGAAGATGTTTTTCGCCGGGCAATCGCTTTACCTCGGCAGCAAAGGCGCCGTCGAGCAGTTCGTTCGGGCTTTGTCGTGGGAACTTGGCGCGCGCGGCATCACGGTCAACGCGGTTTCTCCCGGACCGACTGAAACGGACATGATGCAGGACCGCTATCGCGACAAGGCCGCCGGCATGTCGCCGTTCAACCGAATCGGCGACCCCAAAGACGTCGCCGACGTGGCGGTGTTCCTCGCCACCGACGCTGCGCGGTGGGTGACCGGGCAGAACATCGGGGCTGGTGGTGGAGCGTTCTAATGACGCCACTACCGACAGCGCTAAGATTTGCATGAAACAGATGAAAGATTACCGCACACTCGGCCGCACCGGCTTGAAAGTTTCGCCGCACGGCTTGGGTGTGATGACCTACGGCTGGGGCGCAGACAAAGCGGCGGCGCGCGCGATCTTCGATCTTTACCGCGAACGTGGCGGGAACTTTTTTGACACCGCGGACATGTATGCCGGCGGCGAGAGCGAGTCTTTGCTGGGCGAATTCATTCACGACGCGCACTGTCGCGACGAAGCGGTCATCGCCACGAAATTTTCGTTCAACGCCCAACCCGGAAACCCGAACGCTGACGGCAATGGGCGAAAAAATATTCTGCGGGCGCTCGAAGGCTCGTTACGGCGGCTGAAGACCGACTACGTGGACGTTTACATTCTTCACGCGTGGGATCGCGTTACAACAAACTGAAATCCGAATCGAAAGGAAACTCACTCATGGCAACGAACATGAAGTCTCCGGCAGGAACACTTCTTCGCGCAATGACACTATTCCAAACGGATGCCGAACCAGCGCAAATTGGCCGTTACACAGCGGTAAACGGCCTGAAGATGTATTACGAAATCCACGGCAGCGGAAAGCCGCTCGTGCTGATTCATGGCGGAGGCTCGACGATTGAATCGACATTCGGCCGCGTCCTGCCGGAATTGGCCAAGACGCATCAGGTCATCGCCGTGGAGTTGCAGGCTCACGGCCGCACCCTGGACATTGACCGGCCCTTGAGTTTTGAACAGGACGCCGACGATGTTGCCGCGCTGCTCAAGCAACTCAAAATCGAAAAAGCCGACATAATGGGTTTCAGCAACGGTGGCACGACCGCACTCCAGATTTCCATCCGCCACCCGCAACTTAAGACGCCTACCTCAAAGCCAACCCTGACCCGAAAGGACTTCAGAAGATGTTTGATCGGGACGTAGCCCGGATGGTGGCGTTTCAGGACATCAGCGACTCCCAAATCAAGGCCATCCAACCACACGCATTAGTCGTCAACAGCGACGCCGACGTCGTGCGTCCCGAACATGCGCTTGAACTCTCGCGCACACTACCCCACGCGCAGTTGGCGATTTTGCCGGGCGGACATGGCGAATTCATCGGGGAAATCTGCTCGACGAAGAAGAACAGTAAAATTCCGATGCTGGTCACGGCGATGATAGAAGAATCCCTCAATGAATGATCAAACCTTTGCGGCCTTTGCACCTTTTGGGTGATGAAAAGAGTTTATGGCGAAAATGCAACTCCCCTTTTCGGGCGGCTGCGCTTGCGGCGCGGTTCGTTACGAATGCTCGGCTGAACCGATCATGATGTTCAAGTGCCACTGTCGCGACTGTCAGCGAGTCACGGGCGGTGGATTCGTCGCCGGTCTGCTGGTGCCCGCGTCTGCCTTTCGCCTGACGAAGGGGCAACTGCGATACCACTTCACGCCAAGCATGGCGGGCGGCAAACACAAGCGCGGCTTCTGCGGCGCGTGCGGCTCGCGACTCACCGGCGGCGAATCGGACGAACGGCCCGCCGGATTCATCGGAATCACCGCGGGCAGCCTGGACGATCCAAGCTGGTTTCGTCCGCAAATGGATTTTTTCGTTTCCGACGCGCAACCGTGGGACCAAATGGACGCGGCAATTCCGAAATACGAACTTTATCCGCCGCCGCCAAAGAACGCTTGAGACAATTCACCCGAACAAGACATTATGCCAAAAATCAAAACCGTCCGTGGAATCGAAAACCGCAAGGTCGTTTCGCAAAAAGAATGGCTCGCCGCCCGCAAGACACTTTTGGTGAAGGAAAAAAAGTTTTCAAAATTGCGCGACGCGGTAAACGCTGAACGCCGCAAGTTGCCGTGGATCAAAATCGAAAAGGAATATGTTTTCGACGGCCCGACGGGAAAAGTGACACTCGCCGATCTGTTCTGCGGCAAGAGCCAGCTCATTATCTATCACTTCATGTTTGGTCCGGACTGGAAGGAAGGTTGCGAGCATTGCTCCTTTTGGGCTGACCATTTTGACAGCGTGAACCTTCATATTGGGCAACGAGACACCGCCTTCGCAGTGGTCTCGCGTGCGCCGTGGAAAGAAATTGAGCCGTTTAAGAAGCGCATGAGCTGGAAGTTTTGCTGGGTTTCCTCATTCAACACGGATTTCAACTTTGATTTCAACGTGTCGTTCACTCCCGAACAACGAAAGAGCGGCAAGGCAATCTACAACTATGCTCCGCTTGACATGGACATTGACGAACGCGAAGGGGTCAGCGCGTTTTATCGCGACAGGAATGGCGACATTTATCACACCTACTCGTCTTATGAACGCGGGATTGATCTGATGAATACCACGTACAATTTCCTCGATCTGACCGCCAAAGGCCGCGACGAAAATCCCGACGCCACGCAGGATTGGGTGCGTTATCACGACGAATACAAAGGCGCTTCAAAAGATTGCTGAGCTTGACCGCCCGGCAGATATATGGCGCATCAAACTGCAATACGATGGAAAAAGAAAAATATGAGCACAAACAGCGATAGCTACATTGTCCAACCCTTTCTGTTCTTCAATGGCCGCTGCGAAGAGGCCCTCGAATTCTCCCGATCGATGTCCGTTAAGAAGTTGATCGCAATGTTTGCAACTGTTACCGCCAGCTTTGCGGCCCCAACGATCATTCAAGCAGCCCAGGAGAAACCAGCCATGCAAAACGCAACGCCCAAGCCCACCAAGAGCGGCCATGCCGCCGTCAACGGCGTGAACTACTATTACGCCGTTTATGGCACGGGCGAGCCGCTGCTGCTCCTTCATGGCGGCATGGGCCAGATCGAAATGTTCGGTCCCAACCTGACCAAGCTTGCGCAGAGCCGGCAGGTGATCGGCGTCGATCTGCAGGGGCACGGTCGCACGTTGCTGGGCGAGCGCGAGATCAGCCTGGTCGACATCGGCAACGACATTGCCGGCGTATTGAAGAAGCTCGGCTACGACAAGGTCGACGTGCTCGGCTATTCGATGGGCGGTGGCGTCGCGTTGCAATTCGCCATCCAGCATCCCGAAATGGTTCGCCGCCTGGTGCTGGTTTCCACCCCTTTCTCGCAAGAGGGGTTCTATCCGGAGATGCTGCCGCAGCAGGCAGCCCTCGGCGCCGCGATGGCGGAGCAAATGAAGGAAACGCCGATGTACAAGTCGTACGTGGCCATTGCGCCGCATCCGGAAGACTTTCCGAAGCTGCTCGACCAGATGGGCGCCTACATGCGCAAGCCGTACGACTGGTCGGCGGACGTCAAGAAACTGACCATGCCCGTGATGCTCATCTACGGGGACAGCGACATGTTCCGTCCGGAGCACATCGTGAAGTTCTACCAGTTGCTCGGCGGTGGACTGAAGGACGCCGGCTGGCAGCGCGAGCACATGTCGCAGAATCGCTTGGCAATTCTGCCGAACCTCACGCACTACGAAATGGGCCTCGCACCGCAGCTGGTCGATGCCGCTCTGCCGTTCCTTAACGGCGAAGGCCGCGCCAAGAGTTGGGACGAGCAGGTGCGCGCGAAGTAAACCTCGCATGCTCCGCCTCCGCTAAAAGACGACACATGCAGAAAGGAGATAAAAGTTATGACGAAACACAAGACGGGTACACGTGAAGAGTGGCTCGCAGCGCGGCTTGAGTTGCTCAAAGCCGAGAAGGAACTGACGCGTCGCAGCGACGAACTCGCTCGGCGGCGACAGGAATTGCCGTGGGTTCGGATTGACAAGGACTACCGCTTTGACACCGACGAAGGAAAAGCGTCACTTGCCGATCTTTTCAGAGGCCGCTCGCAACTCCTCATGTATCACTTCATGTTCGGGCCAGACTACAATGCCGGATGTCCCAACTGCTCCGCGATTGCGGATGGCTTCAACGGCTTCGCGATTCACCTGGCCAACCATGACGTGATGCTCTGGGCCGTGTCACGCGCGCCGATCGCGAAGTTACAAACCTACAAACGGCGAATGGACTGGAGCTTCCCGTGGGCGTCGTCGTCCGGGAGCGACTTCAATTACGACTTCAACGCCTCGTTCACGGAAGAGCAACAGCGCATGGGAAATGTTAATTACAATTACAGCAAGGGTGGCGTCAGCTCACGGCAGGTAGAGATCGCTGCGACCGAAACCGCCTCTGAAGTGGTGACTGAAGGCCCGCGCGCTGAAATCGCCCGAAGTGTCGGCACGGATTGGGCGACCTACATTCGCGAGATGCCCGGTATGAGCGCTTTTGCGCTCGAAGACGGCGTCGTCTATCACACCTATTCCGCCTACGCACGCGGACTGGACGGCCTCTGGGGCGGATATCAGTGGCTTGACCGCGCTCCCAAGGTGCGCAATGAGACTGGCGGCATCTGGTGGCGTCGCCACGATGAGTACGAATCGCAATCTCCTAGCCTAGGCTGGTGTTGCCGTTAAGAACACCGGAATAAAGGCGCAGGAGAACGTCATGCCGAAAATCAGAACCGTTCACGGAATCGAAAACCGAAAGGTCGTTTCGCAAAAAGAATGGCTCGCCGCCCGCAAAATACTTTTGGTGAAGGCGAACTGCCACACCCCATCGAGCGGAGAAGCATAGCGGCGCTGGCTCACGCTTCTTGTTGCAGTTTCATGCATCCGAGCAACCGTTGCCGCTCGTCCTCGGTCATTAGTCGTTCAAGCAACTGGTGCACGGTGAGGGTTCTGGCACCTAACCTAATTATACGTCAGGGATGGGAGTCAGCCGCCGATGAAGTTCCATTTGTCTTTGAGCCAAACGGCTGGCCCCGGTTAGGTGAACCGGACTGGTTGGGCGCGGGAATTCTTCCGGCGAACAACTTTTCCGATTCTTTCGCTGGGGCAAACCCCTGATCAGCCGACTTTTTGATCCATTGGTAAGCGTTATCCAATTGCTCCGGACCGATACTCCCATCTATGGTGTACGAAGTATTCTCAAATCGCTTACCAACGACAGGCACCTTAGAGAGCAGCGGAACCCGCGCTACGAATTTCGTGAGGTTTGTGCGAATCAGGCTCAGCCCTAAAAAGAATTGCGCCTCCGGGTCGCCCCGGGCCGCAGCTCCAGACCAGTCCCTGTTGCCTCCGGCGCGCACCCAATAGGAAAGATCCTTAGGATCATGTTTTGGTTTTCCAGACAGGATTACCCCAAGGGCAGCTAAGAACAAAACAACGAAAACTAGAAAAATGACAACTCTTTTCACGTCGAACGAGCCGAGGCACAGCCGCTGACGGGCAGCGTCGCTAAAGTCGATGAGGTTGTGTTACTCGCAATATTCATAAAGCCCGACGTGGCGGCTGTTCCCGTCAGCGTCTTACGCATCCGATTCGCCTCCTTCCGGTCCGTAAAATGCCACCCAAACGACGAAGTCGGAGGAGAAGTCCTCAAAGCGGTGGATTTGACCAGCGGGAACGAATAAAAATGAACCGGTCTCCACGGCGTGGCGCTGCACGCCATCAAAGAATAAGCCATTTCCTCGGGTGACAAAATAAACCTCGTCTCGAGTATGAGGCTTCTGCGGATCATGGCCGTCTGGCGTGTATAGCTCAACCACAAGCGAACCGCGAGAAAAAATCGGAACTGCGAGATTGCCGGGCGGCGGCGGGCCTTTGGATAAGGCGTCAGCCAAACTCACATGGACGACTCGTGTAGATGCTTTCATACGTGCCTTGCATAGTCGCCGAGATACGCCCGCGCCGGAGGATAACGGTTTGCCCGGTTGAACTTTGGCTGGAGCACACGCAGCAACATTTTCTCTCGTCGAATTGCCGATTCTTCGTCTGAACAAACGTCCCATTCGATCCGCTCAACCAAAAATAAAAGCCGAATCGTCCGGCGCGGCAGTCGCTCCGCGTTGGCCACACGGTAACTCCTCAGCCGTTTGCGCAGACTTTTGGCTTTGCCAACGTAAAGCACGCCATCCGCGTGTCCGCAAAAGTAGTAAACACCAGGGCCGGTAGGAATCCGGTGAAAGAAATCGTCACCGAACCGCTCCACCAGCGGCTTCGGCGGCGGAAACAGCCATAACTGTCCAGTGGACATGAGGGAAACCTACGAGAGCAGGTTGGATGTTGGCTGTCCAGTCCTTCTCAGTTTCCACAGTTTCGGCAACAAGAGGCCTCGGCGCCCACAAGGGCTGACAACCTTCCTGAAGTGCAAAAGGTTGAGGCAAACGCCTTAAGGACAATTGATGGACGGCACGCGGAACAAAAGCAGTGATCTGATGAGAGTTGAGAGACAGACGCGGGCCGTGTCACGCGACTGACACGACTATCAAACCTTCGGCTTTGGCGAGCTGCGCCTGGCGCGCGTCCGTCGTGAGGAAGAGCTCGCTTTCGAGCGTGAGCGCCGCGGAAACGTGAAGCAGGTCGATGGCGCGTGCGCCCAAACGTTCCGTGTGGACCGTGGCAAGGTTTGCGGCGCGTGTGATGGCGGCGTCCATGTCCAGAGTCACGTCCAGCAACGCACGGCGAGCGACCAGATGTTCGAGTCGCGCCAACGCGGCGTCGCGTTCGCGCGCGACGTGCTGGCGTTCTCTGGAGGAGATCGAGCGGCGCTTATGAAAGGCGCGTTGCAGGATGGCGTTTCGCACTTCCAACGCGTGCAAAGGCAGAAAAAACAGTTTGGGCGAACCACGCCGGCGATACTCGGCAATGGTTTGGGGTGAATCTTCTTCACCGGTCACCAAACGCAGGATGAAGCTGCTGTCGGCGTAGGCCCTCACCGGCGCGATTCTTCAAGAAGTTTGGCCGCGCTGATTTTCGACGGGTTCTCGCGCAGCACTTCATCGAGGATTTCGTCAATCGCGCGGCGGCGCTCCGCCTCGTCGGCATCCGTGCCATTGGCGGGTTGGAGAATCCAAAGCGGCTCGCCGTTGTCGGTGACATGCACGGACTGGCCCGCACGCGTCATGCGTTTCACCTTGAGCGGCTCGCGGACCAGGGTGCGGAGCGAAATCGTTTTCATGCTGTCAGACACTAACGGCTGACAGAGGCCATGTCAATCCCGTTGGCCGATCGGCCCAGGCGATGTTCTTTTGAGCGAGGGACTCCATTACGCCGCCAGGAAACAGGCCGACAAGGCTCACGCTGCGGGCTACGACACGCCAACACTTTCAGTGGGCGCATTTGATTTATTTCACCGCGGCTTGCCGTGAATTCGTTATGCCACTTCGGCGGCGAGTTGTTCTCACGAACAACGTTTCTATGAACGCTTGCGCGACTCCAGATCGCAAACTCGCCCCACCAAATCTAATACGAGGCACTGTAATCCAGCGATCTTCTGAATGGCCCAGCCCTCGAAAATCTTCCGTTCATCTGTCATCTGCGGATTCGCTGCGACGGCCCCTTCGCGATGCTCGTGAAACTCCTTGATCAATTCGTTCGACTTTTGGTTAATCTGCGCTGCGATATAAGGTGGCGTTGGTTTTTTCATAAAAGTGTGCGATGCCGGCGAACATTTGGTGCGTCCTTACTTCGCCTGGCGTGAACGAAGCAACCGCAGTCGTTCGCGGACTTCAAGCGTATCGCGCCCGTTCTCGATTTGATTTCTCACTTGAGCGGCTGACTGCGCCTGGGCGCGGAGGTACTCTTCCACGCGGTCGGTGTGTTCGAGATAATAGGAAATTGCGCCGTAAATCTCGCGCAGCGACAGAGAGGGAAAATCGTGCTGGATTTCTTCGGCTGTCGCGCCGCGCTTGAACTGGCCCACAATCGAATCGAGCGTGACCCGCGAGCCGGTGATACGAATGACAGCATCCTGGCCAGCCGTCAGCGGCACGGTTTGCGATGTTTCCAGTTCAATCATAAAAACTGCTCGTAAACGTACACACTGTAGGTATCGAAACGCAACAATTGTTCCACTGGGCCACTCGGCACAATACCGCGCTACCGCCAGCTCTCCTGGTCGTCCCAGTTCTTCAACGTGTCGATCAAGGTCCAACGCGCCGGAAGCAATTCATCCGGTTCGTTCTTCATAGGCGCATCTAAGTTTCTATCAAGGGGCACGGACGCTCGTCTCTTTCACGGCTTACCCACGGTGGGGGGAGGCGGAAACCTGGTCTGCCCGCTTTTTCGCAAGAAATGTTTGGGGGTCTTGAAAGATTGGAGAATGACCGTTCGTGACCACTATAGAGACGATGACAAACATCACAAACTTGGCAGTTGGGAGTCCAGCACGTGGACTTTGGCGAACTTCCTCGTGTCCAATCCTTTTCCAGTGCCGGGGACTTCGTTGCATTTTGTGTAGCACATACATCTTCGCGCCTTTCTCTCGTGGTAAATCGTCTCCCGTAATCGGCGGCGTGTCGCCGCTGAAGCAAACAGAACGCAACGAAAGGACACCATGAAAAAGCTCATCGCACTCACGCTCGTTACCATCGGCGTCGCGACATCGGCTCGCGCGCAGTGGGTTGTTTACGACCCCGCCGTCCATACTCAGCAGATTCTCGACGAAGCGCAGAACATCGCGAAATACATCGAGATGATCAACAACCAGGTGCAGCAAATCCGAACCCTCACCGACCAACTCGGCGAGTTCAAACACTACGAAAACCTGTTCGGCGACCCGAAAGCCGTCCTGCTTTCAACCGTGAAGCAGTTGACCGACGATCTCCGCAGGACCGAGCTCGGCCAAACCCTTACAACGCTCGAAAGCGCCGTCAACGGCGCGGAGGCCATGCGCTACAACGCAAACGGCTTATTCCAGAGGGTTGGCACGACGTTCAGGACGCCGAACGGAGCAACCGTGACGCGCCTTGAAGCGCCTTATCTGCCCGTGGCCGCCGTGCAAAAGACCACCGACAATTTCCTGTCCGTGTCCACCGATGCGACAGCGCGCCGCGTCGCGTTGAAGGGACAGATCGCCGCGACGACCGACGCGCTGAGGAACGCCACGACCGACGCGGAAGTTCAAAAGCTGACCGGCGTTCTCATCGGGCTTTCCTCCGCCCTCAACAATACGGACTACGAAATCCATCAAGCCACCGCCTCCGCCGTCGTGCAGGACATAGCCAATCGCAATGAGATGCAGCGCCAGATCGAAGCGAAGAAGGAACAACAGCACGCCGAGTTCACCGAGGCCGTGCAAAAATATGGGCAAACCTTCCGGCTGATGACCGCGCCCACGGCATTCCCGACACGATAACCTTCAATCGTCCCGACGTATGGCCTCCTTTGAAAGCATCTTTCCGACGTTCCTGCAAAAGTGCGCGGAGCTGCACGAATTGCTGCGCGTCGTGGCTTTCATGCTGTTCATCGTCGGGACAATTTTGTTTGTCCAACACGGGTTCAGAGGGAAAACGCTTATCCTGCACCTGGTGCGCCTGTTCGTGCTCACCGCGCTGCTGGTGATGCTGCCCCAATGGGGCAACCAGGTGCAGCAGATTCTGCAAACCTCCATCCTGGATGGCCTGGGCGTTGACCCATCACACGTCCAGGACCAATACAACCAACTCCTCGCCGTCAAGCGGGATGCCGGCGCGGACCGTTCCTGGTGGGATATTCTCGGGGACCTCAGCGGCTTCACCGTTGAAACTCTTATCTCCGGTGTATGAAACCTAAATTCGTCAACCTTGGTGACAGGCTGACGTCGTTGCGCCGCAATGCGCACAAGTCGCAACAAGCGCTGGCCGATGAATGCCAGGCGCTCGGCTTGCCCATCACTCGCGATATGATTGCAAACTGGGAGACAAACCGGGCGGAAATACCGGCGCGATTGATTCCATTCATCGTTTGCACCCTCGATGCCCAAGTGGCAGACCTGCTGCCGGATCTCCGAATGTCCGCGTTCGCTCACCTGCAAAGGACTTCCACGCCGCCCGGCGCCTCGAATAAAAGCGCACAACCACAGAAACCGAGTGCCCAGGCGCCATGCGCGGCGAGCCAGCCGGCGCGCTTCATTTCCGAGCCTGCGAAAACCCTCCGGCATGGTAGTGCTGTCAGACCGGTCTTCCTGGCTGAGAACGAAACAAGTCCGCTCGACGCGCTGATCCTTTCGGAAACCCGCGTCAAATTGATGGCCCTGATGCGAACGCTGCACCACCGGCATCGTCAAGTACTGCTCCTTCGCTACTTTAGCGGGCTTAAAATCCGCGAAATCGCCGCCCGGCTGAATCTCCCCTACAGCAACGTCCAAGCTCGCCTCTATTCAGCCTTTGGTAGGTTGCGCCGATTGTTGTATTGCGACTCCCGATGGAGTCCGCTCCAAAAAGAGTTTCGCGACCAATTCCCGCCCTTGGAGGGATCGTGGGATCGCCACACCTGGTAGCAAGCAGCCGAATCGCGGCCGATGAAAAACCCACCTGGCCGCACTCGAAGAGCCAACTCCTGGCGCTGACGCCGGTTGCCTCAAACGTTTTTCGTTGGCGCTTTATTCATACTGGAAAATGTATGATGTCCGGCGAGCAAAGTGGGAAGTTGTCGCGCGTTATCGTTGATTTCGTGCCGATCATGACCTGTTTCAATCGGCGGAAGCGTGCGAGGGCCGATGCTGGAATCTTATTCGAAGCCCTGATGTCGAGCTCCGTTACCGAGTCGTAGAACTCGGAGCCGGTGATCGATGTCAAATTGCTCATCCAAGCGAGGGTAAGCGAACGAAGCGAAGCCAACCCTTCTAGACAGACCTCGCTAACACCGTTCGCAGGGCCAAGATCAAGGATCTTGAGTCTTCGATGCGGCCGAAAGTCGAGTTCTTTGGTTCCATAAACGTGATCGAGGCTCAGGTGGGTCAGGCGCTGAAGGCTCGCTAAACCACGGAGCTTCTCAAAAAATGGAGTGGCAAGTCGACGAAGTGTTGGGATGCGCGACAAATCGAGAACTGGGAGTTTACGCGCGACGAACCCATCGGCCCCGTAGATGCAAAGTCGTTTAATCTTCGAAGGCGCCCGTTTTGGTAGCTTGCTCCAATTACCACGAAGGGTTGACCATCGCCCACCGTCCATCATGATGCGCTGACCGACAGTAGGACGTTCACTATTCGAATTCTTGTTCATCAGCTACAGCACTCCGTTGAGCGCCAACGACAATATCCGAGCCAGTGTAAAAACTTCCACCACCATCCTCTGTGCTCACGAACCGGTGTATCGTGTATCGGCTGAACCTGCCAGTTGACGGACGAATCCACGTAACCACTAAGCGTAGTGCTGCTCACTGCAGTAATAACTCCCCCACCTCCTTCTTCAGCGATGGAGGACATGCTGGAAATCGTGAGAGTTGCGAGCAGCGCACACAAACTAACAAGTCGTCGTGTTTTCATAAGGTGTCGTAGTCGTCTAACGCCACGCTGGGCCAAGAGACGTGAACCGCGAAGCGAAACAAGGAGCGCTCCCCAGCGTTGGCTGCAGCGATTAGGCGACATTCGTTGACTTCAGAATTGGTGGCTCAGCGGCGAAAAACGACGTCGCCGAGATAGATGCCAGCATAAGCGTTGTCGTTCTTGTCGTGGTTGTCCAAGTCGTAAATGGTGACGTGAAGGAGCCCAGGCCGCAGCAGCGTAAAGGTGATGTCGAACTTAGTGGTACCATTCGGAACCGGTTTGTAGAGGGACGAGCCTGCGCTGGCGGCGATGGCGTCCGAGCCGGCTTCGGCAGTGTTGCCGAGGTAGAGGGTCGCGTTCTTCAGGGTTTGTTGGCGGCAGGTGCCTACGACGCGATAAGTACCGCCGGTCTGAAACTTCGGCGCGGTGCCGGTGACGGAGCGAATCTTGATGGCGTCGCCGCTATGAAATGCCTTCTTGATTTCAGGTGTGACGGTTAGCGTGTGTTGAAGCCTGGGTGAATCCGGCGCTGCTTGAGCGATACTGACGACCAGCGCGATCAGGACGGACGTGATGACAGTGTCTGTTTTCATGTGTGTGGTTTTGTCTTTGGTTTTTTGATTTCGAACAAAGCGTGTTAGTCGTCTAACGACCCACCGATGGCCGCCCTTTCGTGCCTCCCGAACTGCCCAACGGCGTCGCGAGGCCGCCATTCGGTGGAGCGCCTTCGGCGATTCGGTCATAGGGTCTGAAACTCCATACGGCAAAAATCGTGTATGCCGAAAGCGCAACGAGACACCAAATGCCAACGTACGGCTCTGGTCCATGTTCGATCCCTTGTGTGAGAATGAACCACAGACAAACCAGCAATGAAATGACGCCTAGAAACCTGCCACCGACCGCTGCCCAACGTTGAAGACGAAGTAAACCCCAACCGATGAGTAAGATCAGCAGGAACGACACTTCCACTAGAAACTTGGAAATCCAAAACAGCGCTCCGTAAAAGCCCGTCGTAATTCCGTACTGCTGATCCGTGGCCATCGACCACAGCTCGAAAGGGAATTTCACGGCAGAAACAAGGCCGCTAATCAGCCAAATGGAACCAATGATTCTGAAATGGATCATACGCTTAGAATCGCCGAGCAGTATTCATAAGTCCACGTCTTCATGTCTCTCCTGACTTCTCTTCATACAAGGGCGGGTGCCGATTCGCTGGAGCGCCCGCGCTCATTCGCTCATCCCCAATCTTTTCAAGATCGTCTTGTGCTCCCTGATGTAATTGTAACGGGCCGCCAGATCCGACCACTGATCTGCACCCGGCTTCAATGCCTCTTCAGGGTACTCTTGGTTGACGGCTCGAATGGCCCTCTTGATGTCCATCCCCGCGCTGAGATGTGCGATCACGGAGTTGTCGTAGTCAATCTCGGCCTGAGACCGGTCTCCGATAATCTCGCGTGCTCGCTGAAGATAGGCGTTGATCTCGTTTACGTTCATGAAATGTCTGCAATACTGTTGAGCGAACGACAGCGACCCGGCCCGCGGGACGTCTGGATTGCAACCGGAGCGCGATGGCCGGGTTCGCTGCAGCGCCCGCTACGCATAACCATTGGAATAGAACCTCGAACACTTATCGGCCTCTGGGTCATATTCAATCTGCCAATAAAAGAACCCGCCGTCGTCAACCACGATCCTCTCTTTTCGCCAGTTCTGAAACTCATCCTTACCCTTGCCCGCAACAGGAAAAAAGTTGCACCAAATGACCTTTCGGCCATCGCGAATGATTCCGACAAACTGAACGCGATAGTTCCTGCTGTGAGCGAGGATCTTCTTTATCTCGCGCAACTGGTATTCGTTGGTAGTTGCCGGTTTGCCGAGGAACGACTGGATAGATGCGAGCGCCTTCTGAGCTTGGTCTGCCGTCGGCGTCCACGACTCGGACTTCAGAATGACTCGGTTTGTCGCTCGAATGTCAGTTTCAAATCCGGCCAAGGCGCACAGATGAATGGTAAATAAAGCGAGGATGGCGAAAATCGTTTTCATGGCCAACGTCCAAGGTGAGCGACCGCCGACAGTGACGGTGGAGCGCACGAGGAGCTCCGGAGTTGCCGCTCAGCGTTGAGCGGAAAAGCGGGGCGGCGGTTTTCCTCCACCGACCGGTTAGGCGGCACTCTCATGGCCACGGTCGCTTATTCTCTGACTTCAGCCAGCCCATTATCGTCCCATACCTGCTGGAATCGGGCGTTACTGTTTGGAGCATTTCTAAAATTTGGCTATCACTCTTTTCTCCTCGGACTCTCTTTACTGCTTCAACGAGGTAGTATCGTTGCATCAGTAAGAATTGCTGAAAATCAAGATGCCTCCGATAGAGATTGTAGTCTCTTACTCTCTGTTCATTTTCCGGGTCGGGTGGATTAATGAAGATCGGAACCTTGGATGTTTGAATTTCGGTCCATCCATCTGTCAAATCGTAATACGAGCAAGCCAATAAATCCCTGAGATAATCCATCAGCGCTTCACCGGGCTTTTTGAGCTGCTCTTGAGCATTCCCCCGCCACATCAAAATCTGAATGTAGGTTTTTTCCGGAAGGTCATATCGGAGTGCCATAGTAAAGTGGGTTACGGCGTTGGAAGGGTTCACAACTCCCGTTCTCTGTCCATATGCCAAGCCGATTGACACCTCTAATTCGGCTTGCTCCGTTGTATTGGTATAACGCCTTTGCAACGCTAGGAGTGGCTCTGCGGATTTTGTCTGGTTCACCATTTCCTGAGCAGACGAGTAGTCGCGAAGGAACGCCTCCGAAAATCCTGACAGTCCCGAAAACTGCGCGAAAGCTGGCAAAACATAAAACGCGATCGCACAAGTTAGTTTAACCGTGATGGTGCTATTCGAATTCATGTTATGGACGTGTCTCTGCCGAACGTCCAACTGAGCCACGCCGCGCCGATGACGGAAGACGACCCGCGGCCTCCAGGCAAACCCGAGGCGCTCCCCGGCGTTGGCTCCAGTGTTAGGCGGCCTGGTAATCATTTCCAATCAACTTTCACCAATGGTGTCTCAATCTTTCCGTGCCATATTTTGTAACGGTCGCCCTCTACTTTGTCTCCGACAATTCTCGCTCGAAGAAATAACTGCCCTCTCTCGGCTTCCTGAATCACCCAAGCTCCGCTGTCGG
>QHNT01000214.1 GCA_003218515.1 Verrucomicrobiota bacterium
CTCGCCTTGAGTCTCTACTTTCCGTTGCTGCGTCTGAGACCGGCCAATGTTCAACTCGGGCGCGCGAAGCCTCGCCCTCTCGCCTCATTCGATGAGGAGCGTAGCGGCGGCCATCCTGGCTGCCGTAGAGGGCGGCATCTTGCCGCCCGGAAAGAACGCCCGGTTATGTGTGGGCTTGTCCGCCGGGCAGGATGCCCGGCTCTACGGCAGGCGAGACGCCCGCCGCTACCCCGCTAGCCACGGACGATCTTGAAACCGAAGCGGACATTCCCGAACACTCCCATCAGGTTCAGCCAGAGCGGGAGCAGCATTTCGGTCCCGCGGGCCTTTGTGATATCGCCGAGGTCAATGATGTCCCTCCAGCCCAGGCCTTTCAACAGGGCCACGATTTTCGCCTTGGCCTCCGGATCATTGCCGCACATCAGCATCGTCGGGTTGCCCCCTTTCGCCGGCTCAACCATCACTTCGCAGTTCACGATGTTGAGCGTCTTGACGACTTTCGCCGACGGCAGCGCCTTCTGGACCTCTTCACCCAGCGAGTTCGTGTTGCAGATGGCGAGCGATGGCGGCATGCCCTTGGAAAAATCCAGTGGATTGCTCACGTCCACGACCACTTTGCCGGCCACCGTCGCGCTGACGGAGCGCACAACCTCGAGCGCGATCTCGCCCTTGAGACAGACGAAGACGATTTCACCGAAACCCGCCGCGTCGGTGAACGTTCCTTGCGACGCGTTCGCGCCGCCGGCTTTGACCCATTTGGCTGCGCTTTCATTGTTTGCGGTGCGCGAACCCATTTTCACCTGGTGGCCGAGTTGCGCGAGCTTCGTGCCCAGCGCTTCCCCGACCATTCCTGTTCCGAGAATTCCTATTTTCATGGGGGTTTGTCTTAATTGGTAAGGACGCTCTGCCGAGCGTTCGAACCGACCGACAGGTCGGCCCCTACCGGTTGAACCTTCATTTTCATTCAGGGTTTAGTTGTTAAAAAGTCCACCACCTGTTTCCAAAGTTCCGGCGGTTGATTCATGATGCTTTCGTGGTTTTCATCAGGAAATTTCCAGAGCCTTTTCGGGCCATCGTAGCGATCGTAGAGGCGGCGGCCAAATCTTTCGGGCACTACGTGATCCTGGCCGGCGATCAACACGGCGAGCCGACCGTGATAGACACGCAAATAATCCTGTGAAGGAAAGCGGTCCACGAGCAGCAGAGTCACCGGAACGATTGGCATGTGATATTGAGCGACGCTGGTCAGCCGGTTGTACGGTGCCAGCATAACCACGCCGGCAACCTTGTCGAACCACGTTCCCGCCAGGTGCGCGGCGACGCCGGTGCCGAGGGATTCGCCGACAAGATAAATCGGTGCGTTTGTCGGAAGCAGTCGAAACGCTTCGTCGGCCGCGCGGAACAAACTGTTTTGGCTCGGCGAACCGGCGCGATCAGCGTAGCCTGGATATTCCAAAATGAACACGTCGAACGCGGCGATCTCTTGAATAACATCCGCGTAATGGGCGCATCCAATAGTCCAACCGCCGTTCCCATAAACAATCAGCACTTGTCCCGCTGCCGGTTGATGAAGCGACATGCGCTTCATCCCGATGGATTCACCGGAAGGATTCTTCCAACGTTCAAGCCTCGCAGGACCAGCCAACTTGTCTACCTGTTGTAAAGTGAACTTGGGTGGAAAGTAAATCATCCGGCGCTGGAAAGCAGCGCAGCCAACACAAGCCAATAAATAAAGCACTGCGCTGAATCGCAGCGCTTGCAGAAATCGCTTCCGAATTGTCGGTTTAGAGCTTTGCATCGACGGGCTCATACGCGACAAGATTACCAAGCCCATGCTCTATGGCGCATTGAAATGAGAACCGGGACTCGCGCGCGCCATTCGCACTATCTATTCATTTCGGGGAGTACCGTGTGCTGCCAACTTCAATACCGGTAATGCTCCGCCTTGTAAGGCCCGTCCACCGGCACGCCGATGTAATCAGCTTGTTTCTTCGTTAGCTTCGTGAGCTTGACGCCGATCTTTTCCAGGTGCAGGCGCGCGACTTCTTCATCCAGCTTCTTGGGCAGACGATAGACACCGACTTTGTAGGTGTCCTTGTTTTTCCAAAGGTCGAGTTGCGCGAGGACCTGGTTGGTAAAGCTGTTGCTCATCACGAAGCTCGGATGACCTTCGGCGCAGCCAAGGTTCACGAGGCGGCCTTCGGCGAGCAGATAAATACTGCTGCCTCCGGGCAGATCATAGCGGTCCACTTGCGGTTTGATGTTCACCTTAGTTACGCCTTTCGAGTCGTTCAGCCGGTCCACCTGAATCTCGTTATCGAAGTGGCCGATGTTACAGACGATGGCCTGGTCCTTCATCTTGAGGATGTGCTCCAGCGTAATGACGTCGCAGTTGCCGGTGGTCGTGACGTAGATGTCCGCCTCGCCCAGTGTGTCTTCGATCGTCGTGACTTTGAACCCTTCCATCGCGGCCTGGAGGGCGTTGATGGGATCGATCTCGGTGACAATGACCCGCGCGCCGAATCCGCGCAGGCTGTGGGCGCTGCCTTTGCCGACGTCGCCGTAGCCGCAAACGACGGCGGTCTTGCCGGCGATCATCACGCCGAGCGCGCGCTTAAGGCCGTCGGCGAGCGATTCGCGGCAGCCGTAAAGGTTGTCGAACTTGGATTTGGTGACGGAATCGTTGACGTTGATCGCGGGCACGAGGAGCTTGCCGGCTTCAAGCATCTGATAAAGGCGGTGCACGCCGGTGGTGGTTTCCTCGCTGACGCCCTTCCATTCCTTCACGACCTGCGTGAACCAGCCGGGGCGCTCTTTCGCGCACTTCTTGAGCAGGTTCTTCACAACGGATACTTCGTGGCTGTCGCTCGGCGCGTTGACCCAGTCGTCGCCCTGCTCCATCTCGTAGCCCTTGTGGAGCAGGAGCGTGGCGTCGCCGCCATCGTCCACGATCAGTTGCGGACCTTTGTTGCCCGGATGCGTGAGCGCCGCGAGCGTGAAATCCCAGTATTCCTCGAGCGTTTCGCCTTTGAAGGCGAAGACGGGAATGCCCGCCCTGGCGATGGCGGCAGCAGCCTGGTCTTGCGTGGAAAAAATGTTGCAGCTCGCCCAGCGCACGGACGCGCCCAACTCAACGAGCGTCTCGATGAGCACGGCGGTTTCGATGGTCATGTGCAACGAACCGGTGACACGCACACCCCTGAGCGGCTTCTGCCCGCCATGTTTGGCGCGCACGGCCATGAGACCGGGCATTTCCTGCTCGGCGACTTCGATTTCCCTGCGACCGAAGTCGGCGAGTGAGATGTCTTTGACGCAGTAATCGCGTTTGGCAGCGGCGTCGCCGTTTTTTGCAATGGGCTTGGCGGCCTTGGCGCGAGAGGGAGGAAGTTTGACGGTAGGCATAATCGTTGAATCGTTAAATCGCTAAATCGTTGAATCGTTGAATCGTTGAATCGGTTTTGCGCCGAACCGGTGTAACGATTTAACGTTTCAACGGTTCAACGCCGGTACGTCATTTCACAGCGCGTTTCAGCGCGCCAGCTTTGTCGGTGCGTTCCCAGGTGATGCTGTCGAGATCATCCACTTTGCCGAAGTGGCCGTAATTCGTGGTCTTCGAATAAATCGGCCGGAGCAGATTGAGCTGTCTGATAATGTCGGCCGGTTTGAAGCTGAAGACTTCGCCAACGGCCTTCTCGATGACTTCGTCGGGCACTTTGCCGGTGCCGAAGGTGTTGACGCAAACGGAAACCGGTTCGGGATGGCCGATGGCGTAGGCGAACTGAATCTCGGCGCTGGTGGCCAGGCCGGAGGCAACGATGTTCTTGGCCACATAGCGGCCCATGTAAGCGGCGCTGCGATCCACTTTGCTGGGGTCCTTGCCGGAAAACGCTCCGCCGCCGTGACGACCCATGCCGCCGTACGTATCGACAATGATCTTCCGTCCGGTCAAGCCCGTGTCGCCTTGAGGTCCGCCGACGACGAAACGGCCGGTCGGGTTGATGAGGTATTGCGTTCGTTTGTCGAGCAGTTCGCCGGGCAGAACCTTTTTAACGACTTCCTCGATGCAAAATTCTTTGATGGTTCTGTGCTTCACATCGCACGCGTGTTGTGTGGAGACAACCACATGGGTGATCCGCACGGGCTGGTCGTCGACGTATTGCACGGATACCTGGCTCTTGGCGTCGGGCCGGAGCCACTTGACCTTGCCACTCTTGCGAATGCGGGTCAGCTCACGACCAATCTGGTGCGCATACATGATCGGCGCGGGCATCAGCTCAGGCGTTTCGTTGCAGGCATAGCCGAACATCAGGCCCTGATCGCCCGCTCCCTGCTCGGCGTGTCCCTTCCCTTCGGCTTCCCGCGCATCCACACCCTGGGCGATGTCCGGACTTTGCGATGTGATGGCATTGACGATGAGCACTCGGTCCGCGTGGAACACGTCGTCGTCGTGCGTGTAACCGATGTCACGAATCGCCTGACGCGCGACGGCGTTGTGATCGAGCCTCGCTTTGGTCGTGATTTCGCCGCCGACCACCACCAGGTTGCATTTGGCGTAGGTCTCGCAGGCGACGCGACTGTATTTGTCCTGCGCGAGGCAGGCGTCGAGGACCGCGTCAGAAATCGTATCGCAAACTTTGTCCGGATGGCCCTCGCCGACGGACTCCGAAGAAAAGATATAGTTCTTGCTCATTCAGTTTTTCAAACAGCCTAATACACATATTGACATATCAGGATTGGATGATATAAAAATAGAGCAGCACGTCAATAGATATTTCAGGAAAAATCTGCATGTCCGCCACTTTGAAATCGCTCCGCGCCCTGGCCGACCCTACGCGCCTGCGGATCATGGCATTGTTGGAGAAGGACGACCTTTCGGTGAACGAACTGCAGGAGATCACGCGGATGGGGCAGTCGCGCATTTCGACGCACCTCGGTCTGTTGCAGGACGCCGGCTTGCTGCAATCGCGGCGAGAAGGCAAACGCACGTTTTACAAGCTCAACCACGATGCCGACAATGTCGCGAGCGATTTCATCCGGTTGGCCGTGCGCGGGGCGAAGGAAACGCACGAACACGCCGCCGATCAGCTCAACCTCAAACGGATCCTCGCGCGCCGGAACGAACAGGCGCAGGTGTATTTCAACCAGATTGCCGGTCGTTTCGACCGTGTGTACGGCCCGGGCCGATCCTGGCAGGCGTTCGGTCATTTGCTGCTGCGCATCCTGCCGCCGCTGACTGTGGCCGACCTTGGTTCCGGCGAGGGTTTGTTGAGCGAACTGCTCGCGCGCCGCTGCAAAAAGGTCATCGCGGTCGATAACTCGGAAAAGATCGTCGCCTTCGGCGCAGACAAGGCGAAGAAAAACGGTCTGAAGAACCTGGAATTTCGCCTCGGCGATCTGGAGAATCCGCCCATCGAACCGCAGAGCGTTGACCTCGTCATCCTCAGTCAGGCTCTGCATCACGCTGCGGTTCCGGCCAACGCAATCCATTCAACTTTCAAAATGCTGCGAAGCGGCGGGCAAATCATGATCCTCGATTTGCTCCAGCACAACTTCCAGAAAGCGCGCGAGCTTTACGGCGACCGCTGGCTTGGTTTCGCGGAAAGCGATTTGCACCGTTGGCTCGAAGACGCCGGTTTCAAGAAGGTCGAGATCAGCGTCGTGGCGCGCGAGGAACAGCCGCCGCATTTTCAAACGGTCTTAGCGAGCGGGGTCAAGTAAATGACGAAGCCCGAATGACCAATGTCAACGATTCCGTTTCCATTCCGACCTCGGCGGCTCCGGCAGGCCCTGCGCGCGGAAGGCGTTGCGAAAGTGCATCTTGGCGACATTGGCCAGGCCTTCCGTCCCGTGCCTGGCGACAAACTCCCTGGCTGCTTCATCCACGGCGCCGGAAGCGCCTTTGGGAAATTTCATTCCGAACTGTTTTTCCAGCGCCGCAAGCCGCGTCACGAATTCGTGTCGCGCCAGAATCGAAGCCGCGGCTACGGCGAGGTCAGCTTCCGCCTTGTGCCGCTGAATCAGCTCGATGTCCCGCCCCAGACTCATCAATGCATTGGCCACGGTCGCTTTATCCGCGGCAAATTGATCGCTAATGGCTCGCACCGGCGGCGGATTCATTCGATGCTTCTGTCCCATCAGGTTCTCGATGGCCCGAGAGTGACCCCAGGCCAGAATCGCGTTCACGCTTTTCATCCGGCGGTAAAGCCGGTTGTAGGCCTCGTTGCCAATCGGCACCACGCTGGTCACGCAGCCTGGAGTGTCGCGAATCAGTTTGGTCAGCTCGGCAATTTTGCTGTCGCTGGAAATGTCTTTGGAATCGCGAACACCTGAATTTTCCCACGCCTTCACCACCGATTCATTCACGTAAACACCCGCGACGCACAAGGGCCCGAAGAAATCCCCCTTGCCGCTTTCATCCACCCCGAGTCGCGGCAGCAGCAGCTCCGGATTTAAAACGGTTTCATAACCGAGCCGCGCCTGCTTCAAGATGCCCGGTTCGAGGACGAATTCGACAAAATCCTGCGTCCCCTTCCCCTGCACCACCAGCTTGCCGCTCTCGTAAAACACCATGTTGACTTTCTCCTTCTCGGCGGCGAATCGCGCGTAAGGCACCTGGCGAAACTCGTAGCCGTGCTCGCGCAAATACTCTTCCAGTGCCCGCGCCTCCGGCTCGGCGAGCGTGCAGGTGTATGACGTCAACGGTTTCATAAACGTTGAGTCATCCTAGGCGGTTGTCGTAGTCTGCGCAACTGTGCAACGCAAACGTAAGTCGAAGGGCGAACGCCGGGAGTTGAGCGCCGCGAAGACCGGCGCGCTGGTTCGGCTGTTGCTCGCCTGGTTCAGGCAAAGCGCCCGCAGTCTGCCGTGGCGCCGCACGCGAGACCCCTACGCCATCTGGATTTCCGAAATCATGCTCCAGCAAACGCAGGTCAAGACGGTCATTCCCTACTGGCGACGCTGGATGCGCGAACTGCCGACGGTGCAATCGCTGGCGGGCGCTCGAAGAGAAAAAGTGCTGAAGCTCTGGGAAGGACTCGGCTATTACACACGCGCCAATAATTTGCAGAGGGCCGCGCGAATGATCGTGGATCGGCACGGCGGACGTTTTCCGGAAAAATACGATGATCTTGTCGCCCTGCCCGGCATTGGCCGCTACACGGCCGGCGCCGTGCTCAGCATCGCTTTCAATCAACCGGCGCCGGTTCTCGACGGAAATGTGATCCGCGTGCTCACCCGCCTCTTCGGCATCGCCGAAAATCCTCGTGAAAAGAAAACCGGCGCAACACTCTGGGGACTCGCTGAAACGCTCGTTCGCCAGGCGGCCACCCTGTCCCCTTCCCAAGAACCGTCCCCTCACCCCACCCTCTCCCCATCCGATGGGGAGAGGGTGGCCGGAGGCCGGGTGAGGGGGTGGTTCCTGGTCCCAACGCGTGCGCAAAAGCGAAAGGAGGCTTTCCATGAACCGGCTATCGGAGCGCGGACAGCCATGTCCGCACGAATCAAGTCCGAGGCACTCGCGGACAAGGCTGTCCGCGCTCCTGTCCGTCGCTGGTTCATGGTCCCGATGCGTGATTCTGAAATCGTGGAGGCTGCCCATGAACCGGGTGGGGCGAAACCCTGTCGAACCGTCGAACCGACCTGTTCGCATCTCAACCAGGCTCTGATGGAACTGGGCGCCACGATTTGCACCCCTCGCCAGCCGGAATGTTCGCTCTGCCCCGTGCGAAAACATTGCATCGCGTTCCGCGAGAACCGCGTGGCCGAACTGCCCAACCTCAACCGACAGGCTGCCTTGACTGAACGCCGCTTTGTCGCGTTCGTTGCTGAAAGTCGCGGTCGCTTCCCCGTTCGCCGACGCCCAGCCGGTGTCGTCAACGCGCACCTGTGGGAGTTTCCGAATGTCGAAGTCTCCCTCGATCATCGCAACATTCGTCAACTCGCTGAACGGCTCTTCGGCGCCCGCCCGCGCTCCCTCAAACCGCTGCTTCGGGTCCGCCATTCCATCACGCGCTATCGGATAACGCTGGAAGTCTTTCGCGCCGATTTTTCCGATGGACTGTCCCGCACAATTCAGGCCGGCCGCTGGTGTTCGTTGAATCAGTTGCGCAGTCGTGCCTTCCCCAGCGCCCACGGAAAGATTTTGAAAAACCTGGCGGCCGAAGCCGAACGGACGTCTTCCGACAAGCCGCGCCCGCCCACGGGCCAACCGCATGGCCTCAGGCCGGCGCGGCTTCCGGTTTCTCCTGTCGATTCGGCCATTGCGATCGGAAAAGAACGTCCACGACGTTGCGGACGTATTGTTCCTCGGTGATGCCTTCGTTGGCTTCAGGCGGAAACTCCACCAGCGAGCGGAAGTGCCCGGCAATTTCCTCAAACAGTTCGACGCGGGCCAGGGCGTCCAATTCATCGCGGCGCAGCAACGCTTGCAACGCCACACGCGCTTCAGTCGGCGAAACGCGTTGTCGCAATCGAGCGCTCAGGTGCGGGTATTGTCGGAGCGAGTTGTATTTGCCGGCCAGCAGTTGATCCAGGTCCGGCTCTTTGACTTTCGGATTGCGAACCACAATTGTGTTCGCCGCGAAGTCGCCAAGGCGTTGCGCGCGACGACTGATCAGGCAGGCGACGCCGCCCACCAGATAAAACGCCGGGAGCAGGTCAACGAAACGGAGTAAATTACGAATCACGATCTGGCTGAATTGCAGCCGCAACCCCTGCGCGTCCATGACCCGCAATCGCAGCAGCCTTTTGCCGATGGTTTGCCCGCGCCAGAACCATTCCATCACGATGCCGTAGCCGATTTGAATGATGAAGCACGCCAGCACGATAATCGCCCGCGCCAGGTCGAAGCTGATCAAACCCAACAGGCCCAGCAGCGTTCCGACCGCGCTGGACAAGGCGCCAATGCACGCGAGGTCCACCGCCCAGGCCAGGAAGCGCGTCACCGGACCGGCCAGCAGCAGCGAAAAGACGATGCCTTCCGGCGTTTTGATCAGCAAGGTGTTGATTTTGCTTCGGCGCATCAATTTCGTTCCGCGTTCCGCATTCCGAGTTCCGCGTCCTGAGCCGGTTTGCGGCTGGACCTGGCGAGGAACAGCGCGAGCAGACCCAGTTCGACCGCACCGAAACTGATCTTCGCCCAATACGGAATGATCGGTTCATGGTATTGCGAAAGAAACGCCTCGACGAACCCGGCCCAGACCAGCAAGCCGGCTACGCCGAGCATCAGCGTCACCAGGTCCCGCGAAACCTGGCGCAGCCGGGTTCCAAGCGACGCTCGACCACCCCAGCCGATCAGCGCGCCGCCCAGAATCAGGCCGGCCTGTCCCGCGATGAGAATGGCCGGTATTTCGAACGAGCCGTGCGGCAGCAGCCAGCCAACGAGAAATTTCGTTTGGCCGGCGAGCAGATAATCCGCCGCGACTGCCCCGAGAATCACGCCGTTGTAAAACAACATGATGATGGTGCCAACGCCCCACGTCATTCCCAACGCCAGCGTAAGAATGGAAACCTGCGTGTTGTGCGTCATTAACGTGGTCGAAAACGTTCCCTTGACACCGCTCAGACGGTCATCGGCCGTCCTTTCCTCGCGCGACACGCGTTCGCTCGGATCGCCCTGCAAATGTGAAAACGGCATGATGACCGACTTGGCGCCGGGATCGAAAGCGATCGCGCCTGCGCCGAAAAGCGAACCGACGATGGTGATGCCTACCGACAGCCAGAACGCGCGGAGGTGCCGGCGAAACG
>QHNT01000468.1 GCA_003218515.1 Verrucomicrobiota bacterium
GCCTTTCGCATGCAAACCGAAGCGCCGAAGCTGACGGACATTTCCGGCGAATCCAAAGCGACGCTCGATCTCTACGGCATCGATCAGAGACCGACGGACGATTTCGGACGCCAATGCCTGCTGGCGCGGCGCTTTGCGGAGCGCGGCGTGCGCTTCATCCAGGTGAGCCATGCGTTCAAGTGGGATCAGCACACCAACCTGAAGCGCGACCACGAACGCAACGCGCTCGAAGTGGACAGGCCCATCGCCGGGCTGCTCAAGGACCTTAAGGAGCGCGGCCTGTTGGAAGACACGCTGGTGCTGTGGGGCGGAGAGTTTGGCCGCACACCCACGGCACAGGGCGCGGATGGCCGCGATCACAATCCCGACGGATTCACGATGTGGTTGGCCGGCGGCGGCGTGAAGGGCGGTTTGGCGCATGGCGCAACCGATGATTACGGCTTTCGCGCGGTAGAGGACAAGGTGCACATTCACGACCTGCACGCGACGATTCTCCACTTGTTGGGCCTGGACCACAAACGCCTGACCTACCGAAACGCAGGCCGCGACTTTCGCCTGACCGATGTGGCAGGAAACGTGGTCAGGCCGATTTTGGCGTAGTTCGATCGCGGAGAAATCCAGGCGATGCTTTCGGTGCGAAGGTCCTTGCAGCGGTAGTGACGTCGAGTGGCTTTCTCACTTTGGGACGCCAAATTGCTACCCTTTGTTGCCAGCAATCGTGACCTCTTCGTTTGTCCGGCAAACAAGTTGGCCCCCAAATGGACCAACAACGTTCGGCTGCCTCAACCCAAGTCCAGTTACGGTTACAACATGGCGGGCAGCGGGCGTTATCCCGCCCCTGGACCGAGCCTGGGACTGGATGGCGGTTCTAATAGCTCCTAGCGGATGGAAAAACGCGGCGGCACATCGTTTGTGTCGGCTCGGCTACCTTCATAGACCCACGCCGATGCAGCTCCTCTTCGGGTTACTTTACTTACTTGAAAGGTGTTTAACCTGCTCGGGGTTGGGAAGGAGCGGAATCATGTGTATTGAAGCGATCCGAAATACAACAGGCACTATAGTTACATTCGGAACGTCGAAAAGGATATGCTTCTTGTTCCAGTAATAGACATGGACCGTTACTTCTTGTTCAGTGATCGTTCGGCGTTCGCCGGTCCCTGTAAACACTATTAGCCATGCCGGAGGCGAAACGAGTTGTTCACCAAACCAAAAGAAATGATCTTGAAGGGGAGTCATTCCCCCAGTTTCGCTGTTGCGTATTGCTAAAAAAATTCCAAAATGGGCAAGATTTACTTCTTCTGAAGGGCGCAAGCAAATACGCTCCTTATTGGGAATGCCCGCATCGACTACTCCGTAAACGCTCAGCTCGGGTATTGGGGGAATGTAGATCATCTTTTAGAATTACCTCCTTTTGGCCACAGCCAACCTGTGAAGAGTAGAGCGAATCCTAAAACGAGTAACATCACACCGGCAGGCTTCTGTTGATCGAAGAGAAGTTTAACTGCCAGCGTGTTTAGTAGACCGCCGCCAGTCAGAAGTACGTTCTGCAATATTTTCAGTTTTCGTTCGGACGCCAACTGTGCCTCTAGTCTCGCAGTTTTCAAACACTCATCTTGATGCAATTGACGTAGCCTATCCAATTGAGCTTTAGTTTCTCGGAGTTCTGACTCGATACCATGTACCATGGTAAAAAGTAGAACCATCCCGCCTCCTCTAACCCCTGTCTCATAAAGCTCCCGTACCGCGGAACTTTTTGGGTACTCTGCTAATGCTCCTGGACTGCCAATCCTCTTTAGCAACGTTCCCGTTTCTTGAGGTGTGACTGGATTCTGTTCTACAGCAACAACGTCAGTTTTCGGCGGAGCTTCGAGTGCTACACCGCGCGGGTCGTTCGGATTCGCCTGCGGCAACGTTTCACCTACCTCGACTTTGCTTTCGTCCTGCATCTCCTTAACTGTCCTTCTGGCCACAGACAGAGGATTTCTTTTTTTGACGATGAGCGGGTAACACAGATTGTCTCTTAGTTGCGCTCATTCTGGGTTGCATCGTGCCAGTCCTTGTGTGGGCTGCAAGCGACAAATCTTTACCCCT
>QHNT01000469.1 GCA_003218515.1 Verrucomicrobiota bacterium
GAGAAGAGCAAGCCCGTTACCATCACGCTGACTCCAGGTTCGCCATTCGGATTTCGACCAACCGCCCAGGAGATGACCGTCGTGGGACTGGTTATGGGCGCGGTGGCCTTGGTGCTGTTGATTGCCTGCGCCAATATTGCCGGTCTGCAGTTGGCAAGGTCAGTGGCACGCCAGAAGGAGATCGGAGTGCGTTCGGCGCTCGGGGCAAGCCGCTGGAGACTGATACGGCAGTTGCTGACCGAAGCCACAATGCTCGCTGTGCTGGCTGGCGGCGTCGGGCTGCTGTTTGCCTGGTGGGCGATGCGATTTCTGGTTGCAGCGATTTCGAATTCGCTACCTGCTGTGTGGGGCACGCTCGCTCTCGAAGTCGATCCAGACCTCCATGTGTTTGGCTATACCTTGATCGTCGCCCTGTTCGCCGGAATTCTATTCGGCCTGGCGCCGGCGCTTGAAGCATCGAAGCCTAACCTGATATTGGTTCTTAAGGAGGAAGGCGCCGCGCTTGGGGTGAAACTGCGCAAATCGCGGATGCGCGACCTTCTGATTGCGACTCAAGTGGCCATTTGCCTGACCCTGTTGATTGCCGCCGGGCTGCTGGCCCGAGGCTCATCCCGAGCCCTGAGAGTTGAACCAGGATTCGAGACCAAAAGAGTACTCGGCTTGGGCATCACGATGCCACCTGGCCTTGGATACGACGCAAAGAAGAGCGGCGCAATCGTGCGACAACTCGCAGAGCGTTTCTGCAGCGTGCCAGGAGTAAGGTCCGTGGCTCGGGGCAGGGCGCCACTGTTCGGCGGCCTGCGGAGGGCCTCCGTTTTGCTGGACGGATCGCAACAGGAATCAAAGGATCGAGCTCCCACGGTGAATTACAGCTACGTGACTCCCAATTACTTCGATACCCTGAGTATCCCGATTATGGAAGGGCGCACCTTCACCGAACAGGAAGCTCGCGCTGGGACGCCGGTGACCGTCATCAGCAAAGCCACGGCGCGGAAGTTCTGGCCGGGCCAGAGCGCCATCGGCAAGCAAGTCACTCTTGACGCGTCCAGGCAATTTCACACTTCCGATGAGCCTTACCCGACGGGTCACCCCTTCGAAGTAGTGGGCGTCACTCCTGATCTTCGCAGCGTCTGGTTGAGCGAGCCAGACTCCGATTACTTCTACATGCCCATGCCCACGGACAGTTATTACGAAAGCATGCTGGTGAGAGCGGAAAACGATCCCAACGCATTGATGACGGCCCTCGGGCATGAAGTGAAGGCCGTCGATCCGAACGTGATCGTATATGCCGAGACTCTGGACGGGCTCCTGACGAACAACACGGCCTTTGTCTTCTCGCGAATTGGAGCCATCCTTTCCACCATCATCGGGTTGCTGGGGTTGCTGCTCGCTTCCGTGGGGATTTACAGCATGGTGAGCCACACGGTCGTGCGACGCACGCACGAGGTCGGCATCCGCATGGCGTTGGGAGCGCGAAGAACAGACGTCCTGCGCCTGATTTTGCGTGAGAGCATGAGGCCGGTGGCGTTGGGGATGATGGTAGGACTCGCCGCTTCGGCCGCGGCGTCCCGGTTCCTTACCGCTCTGCTCTTCGGGCTTAGCTCTCTTGACGCGTTGGCTTTTGTGGGCGTTTCCGCTTTGCTGTGTAGCGTTGCGCTCCTGGCGAGCTACATTCCAGCCCGCCGAGCAACCCAGGTCGATCCAATGGTAGCGCTGCGTTGCGAATAGGTGTGAGGTTCTAGGTTCCAGGTGTCAGGGAGAGGAAAATGACTGTCAGCAGCTATCGGGACCTGAAGGTTTGGCAGAAGGCAATGGATTTGGTCGTAACCAGTTATGCGCTAACCAAGCGCTTCCCGCAAACTGAGATTTACAGTTTAACCAGTCAGATCCAGCGTGCTGCTGTTTCCATACCGGCCAATATCGCCGAAGGACATGGTCGCGAGCACCTGGGAGATTACCTGCATCATCTCTCTGTTGCTAATGGTTCCCTGATGGAATTGGAAACGCACTTCCTGCTGGGAGGGCGTCTCAGCTATCTGAGCAACGACGAATTGACGGGGATATTA
>QHNT01000356.1 GCA_003218515.1 Verrucomicrobiota bacterium
CCTAACACACCGGTCTGGGCTTACGCGCCTTACATCGAGACGACGAATCACACCGTGAACATCAAGCGCCTCAATCTCCGGGCCGGACCCGGCGAAAATTTCAGTGTCATTGGACGGCTTGATCGCGGCACCGAGGTCAAAGAAATCCGGACGGAAGGCAACTGGATGGAGATCGAGGCGCCGGCCAACGCGTATGCCTTCGTGGCCGCGGACATGCTGGAAAAGTCAGGCATCGCCCCCGCGCCAGCGACTACTGAATTAGCGGCGAACGCAAACCCGGGCGCGGCGCCCGACCGGCCGCGGACGACGGTTGAAACCGTCAAACCGGAGCCCAATACAACACCGGTCATCGACACGACTCCGACTCCAGCGCCGGCACAACCCGTCACGACCGCGCCGCAACCTGCGCCGGCAGCGCCGGCGGACACGGCGCCGCCCAAACGGATCGTCACCCGGGAAGGCACGGTTGTTTATTCCCGCAGCATTCAGGCCCCGACCTCGTTTGCGTTGGAAAACCGGGAGAGCCACCGAATCGTCAATTTCCTCCACAGCGAAAGCGAGGACATCAGCCTGAAGAAATTCGCCGGCAAAAAAGTCATCGTCACGGGTGAAGAACTCATCGACCAACGCTGGACCAACACGCCCATCATCGAAGCCGAATCGGTTCAGGTGGTTCCCTGATGTCGGTCGCCAATCTCATTGACGGGCGTGCCGTTGCCGAACAAATTCACGCCGAGACCTCCCAACGCATTGCGTTTCTGAAGCAGCGCGGTGTGCAGCCGGGCCTGGCTTTCGTTCGGGTCGGCGATGATCCCGCTTCGCAGGTTTACGTGGGCATGAAGGAGCGGATGAGCGCGCGTCTCGCCATCGCTTCGGTCACGCACCTCCTGCCGGAGGCCACTTCTGAAAGAGATTTGCTGAAACTCATCGCGCAGCTCAATGCCGACCTGAAAATTCATGGCATTCTAGTGCAGGCGCCGCTGCCGCGTCATCTCAATCAGGCCAATGTGCACACGGCGGTTTTGCCGCAAAAGGACGTGGACGGTTTCCACCCGGTCAACGTCGGCAAGCTGATGCTCGGCGACACCACCGGTTTTGTCCCCTGCACACCGGCAGGCGTGCAGGAGCTGCTCCTCCGGTCTGAGGTGAAAATCGAAGGCGCGGAAGTCGTCGTCTTGGGCCGCGGGAACATCGTCGGCAAACCGATGGCCGCCATTCTGATTCAAAAAGCCAGACACGCCAACGCGACGGTGACGCTTTGCCATTCGCACACCCGCGACATCGCCGCGCATTGCCGGCGGGCCGACATTTTGATCGCGGCGCTGGGCGTCGCCGAATTTGTCAAGGCTGACATGGTAAAGCCGGGCGCGGTCGTGATTGATGTTGGCGTCAACCGCGTCAAGGATGCGAACGCCAAAGGCGGCTCGCGCCTGGTCGGCGACGTGGATTTTGCGCGAGTTCAACCGGTCGCCGGCAGGATAACTCCCAATCCGGGCGGCGTGGGACCGATGACCATCGCGATGCTGATGCGGAACACGGTTCGCGCCGCGGAACTGGCGGTTGGCAAATAAACTTCAGAACCCAATTTTAAACGAATCATGAATGCCACTCGAATCCTGCCTGACCTGCAATGTTCGCTTTTGTGCGAAGACGTGCGCCCCGAAGCCAACAGCAATTTCATCCTGGTGGGCGTTATCGGACTGGTCCGCGTGCCGCAGGTGCCGGTCACCGCTTTCAAACTCTGCGTGTTCAACCGTTGGACGGCGGGACTCGGCGAGTTCACTGAAAGCGTGCGCTTGATCGCTCCGGACCAGACGACCATTTTGCGCAAGGGCCAGGTGAAGTTCTCGCTCCAGGATGCCTCCCATCACGCCACGAACGTGACTGTGTTCCCGCAAGTCGAATTTCCCGCGGCCGGCGTCTATTACGTGGAAGTGCTCGTGGACGACGTCATGAAGATTCGTTTTCCCGTGCCCGTCGCGGTCGTTCAGCCGCCGCAGAGCGCAACCCAACCCCCGGCAAAGCAGGAGCCGCGGGGTTGACGGGGAGATTCGCGATCCACATGAACACGGAGGAACATCGAACATCGAACATCGAATGGCAGCGCGAATCCTCGATCACTTCGGCGTTCGATGTTTTCCCTCGGTTCAGGGGTTTCAACGCGCGAATTTTCATTTCGGGGAAATCTCTCCCGCGGTCAGGGCGAGGAGGATTTCATTTCAGTTATCTCCGTCGCCGGGGTTATCCTCGCCCCGTTCAACGATGGAAACTCCGGCGTCTTCTCCTCCGTGGCAGCCGATCACTTTTGGCGGCGTGGCCGCTTTTTCAAGGGCTTCGTTCGGAAGGTTGTTTCTCGTCCAGTTCATCGTGGCACTGCTGGTCGCGGCGAGTGTGCTTTGTTTTTTGATGTCGGCGTGGTTACCCATGGTCCAGAAGGCCATCGCGCGCCTGCCGGAAAAAGGGGCGGTTCGCAATGGTCAACTCGAATGGAACAGTCCTTCGCCTTCCTGGCTGACCGAAGGGACTTTTTTGTCTATCATCGTTGACGCGGCAGGAGGCAGCCGGTTCGGACAGAGCGCGGACGTTCAACTGGAACTCGATCGAAACGGTTTCAAAATCTGTTCACTGTTTGGTTGTGTCGCCGTTCCTTATCCGAAGAACCGGACCATCGCGTTGAATCGTGCCGAAGCCGACCCCTGGTGGGGCGCGTGGCGGCCGTTTGTGGTCGCCGGCGCCGGCGCCGGCGTGGTGATTTGCCTGCTGGTGAGCTGGCTCGTGCTGGCGACAATCTATTCACTGCCGCTGCGACTGATTACTTTTTATTCGGACCGCCAGGCCAGTTGGCCCGGCTGCTGGCGCGTTGCCGGCGCGGCGCAGTTGCCCGGGGCTTTGCTGATGAGCGGCGCAATTCTTCTCTATGGTTTTAATCGACTCAATCTTGTCGGACTTTTGTTTGCCTGGCTGCTGCATCTGGTCGTTGGCTGGATCTATATCGGCATCGCCACGGCCCGGATGCCGCGATTAGCCGGCGCGCCGCGGCGGCGCGGCAATCCGTTCGGCGGCGAGCAGAAAAAGAAAAGGTTCGGGGAATGAGCTTGCTAAAATCCGACTGGCTTCCGCTGCGCGCGCTGGCGCCGGGCGCAAACAAACTGTTCACTCACTCCCCGTTCGCGGTTCCCACGCGTCGCGCAAACCATCCCCCAGGAAATTCAAAGACAGCAAAGTCGAAGCCAGTGTGACGCCGGGAAAAACAATCATCCACCAGTAGGTGCGGATCGGGTTGATCTGCGCCGCGCCTTCGGCGATGAGCGAGCCGAGGCTCGCCTGCGGCGGCTGAATCCCGAGCCCGAGGTAGCTCAAAAACGATTCATACAGGATGATGGAGGGAACCGTCAGCGTCACATAAGTCATGATGATGCCGTAAAGGTTGGGCAGAATGTGTCGCAGCAACAGGCGCGCGTGACTCGCGCCCAGCGCGCGGCTGGCATCCACGAATCCGCGCGAGCGCAACGACAACACCTGGCCGCGAACGATGCGAGCCATCGTCAACCAGGACATTGCGCCCAGTCCGACGAACAACAGCAGCATTTGGGTGGTCGCGCCGAACTTCGGTGAAAAAAGACCGGTCAGCAGGATCGTGAACCAGGTTTCGCGCGCGCGGATTTCGTTCGGGAAGGCATCTTCCAGCAGATAGCGATTCAACCAGACCGCCGCCTCGCCCCGAGGAACTCGCTGAAGCAAGGAAAGCGTTTTGGGCCGCAACGGAACGTTCCACCGTTCGTCGAAGAGCGGCGGCCCGTTCTGCAGTTTGTTCAGTTGATCAGCCAGCGCTGTTTGCAGCGTTTCGTCGGGAGGCTGGCCCGGTTTGTAATTCGCCAATTGCTCCAGAAACCCGGCGTCCATTCTTTTTCGCAGCAACTCCGCCCCCGCCTCCCGGGCTGCCTGCAGCCTGGTGAACAACATCGACGGATTTCTGAAATCGCTTACGCCAACGGCGGGAGTGCGCCACTTTTCAAGCAGCCCGCTCATTGCCGTAATCAGCACCATGACGAAAACCATCGAAGGCAACGAATAGAGGATATCAACAAACCGCATCATCACGCTGTCCCACCGTCCGCCCGCAAAACCGGCGATGGCGCCCCACAACACACCAATGACCAGACTCACGACTGCGCCCACCACGCCCACCAACAAAGAAATTCTGGCCCCATGGAAAACGCGGCTTAACAAATCGCGTCCGTGAACATCAGTGCCGAACCCATGTTCAGCGCCTGGCGGTTGGAATTGGGCATCAGAGAGAGTCGTGGACGGCCACGTCATCGCCTTCGGCAAATGCCGCGCGACCCCTGGCTGTTCGAACCACGGCCAAATCAGGATGAGCAGCACAACTGCCGACAAAAAAATTCCGCTGCCAGTCGCGAGCCGATTTCGCCGGAATCGCCGCCACGCGCGCTGATTGGGGCTTAAGTGGAGTCGCGCCTCGGGCCGCGGGCGTCGAGTCCTCTCGCTCAGCCGGTCCGTGCCGCCTGAATTCGCGTCCTGGATTCCCGACTCCGGCCTCTCGACTCTATCATTCATACTTCACTCGTGGATCGAGCAGGCTGTAGGCGAAGTCCACAACCAGGTTCAGCAGCAGGAGCAACGCGGCGTAAAGCACGACCAGCCCGACGACCATCGGGTAGTCACGGTTGAGCGTACTGTTCACCAGGAACACGCCGACGCCGGGAATCTGGAAAATGTTTTCTACCACGAAGGAACCGGTGAGCAAATCCGCCAGCAGCGGGCCTGAGTAGGAAACCACCGGCAGCACCGCCAGCCGAAAGCCGTGTTTCAAAAGCACGGCCGTTTCACTCAGCCCTTTCGCGCGCGCGCTGGTGATGAATTCAGCGTGCAGGATCGTGAGCATTCCCTCGCGCATCAGCCGCGCAATCCGGCCGACAAAGTAAAGTCCGAGCGTCAGCGTTGGCAACACAGCGTGCCACGGCGAACACCAGAGCGCGACGGGAAACCAGCGCCATTTGATGGCGAACACCATGACGAGGATCGGGCCGATGACCAGCGCCGGCACACAAATCACGAGCAGCGCCAGAAAACTTCCGGCGTATTCCTGCCAATTTCCTTTGCGCACTGCGGTGACGAAACCGAGCGGAAGGCCGAAGCCCAGCGCGAAACAAAACGACAGCGCGCCCAGCGTCAGCGAAGCCGGCAGCCCTTGGGCGATGATGTCATTGACAGAGTGATTGCGATAGCGCATGGACGGGCCGAAATCTCCAGCGATCAGACCACCGTCCACGCGATGCCAGTTTCCTTCCGGCGTCCTGTCCCAGAGCAGGCCCAGATAGCGCAAGTATTGTTTCCAGACCGGCTCGTTCAGATGAAACTTCGCTTCCAGAGCGCGTTTGATCTCGGGCGAGGCCGGGGCGCGTTCTTTGTCGAACGGCCCGCCCGGCGCCAGGTGCATCAAGCCAAAAGCCAGAAAACTGATGACCAGTATCAAGGGGATGGTGAACACCAGGCGTTTGAGGAAATACATTTCAGCGGTCAGTCGTTGGGGGTCGGTTGTGAACGCTGAGCCCTGTCCCCTGTCTGGCGGCGGGCATTTCGGACGTTGAACGTTGGGCGTTGGACTTTGGACTCATTTTGTAAATGGCCTGGATCGGGTGCACGTCGAGCAGGTTGGGGAAAATTCCTCTGATTTCACTGTCGCGGTAATACATCAGGCCGGCGTAGTAGTAGAGCGGCACGATGGGCGCTTCCTCGCGGACCAACATGGTCTCGGCCTGCCGCAGGAGGTTTCCCCGTTTTATCCGGTCAAGCTGCGCGTTGGCCTCGCGAATCAATTCGTCGTAGCGGGGGTTTTTCCAGCCGGTGCGGTTGTTGCCGTTGTTGCTCATGAACATGTCAAGAAACGTGTTGGCATCGATGTAATCGCCGATCCAACTGCTGCGGCAGAGGTCGTAGTCGAGGTCGCCCTGCGCCCGCAAATACGTCTTCCATTCCAGTTTGCGAATCTCCAGGTGAACCCCCAGCTCACCCTGCCACATGTCCTGCAGCTCAACGGCGATTTGCTCGTGCAGACGCGAAGTGGTGTCGCACAGGTACTGAAACGAGGGAAACCCCTTTCCCCCAGGGAACCCGGCTTCGGCAAGAAGTTTTCGCGCGGTTTCGGGTTCGTAACCGAGTCCCTCCGGTGTGTCATAACCGGGGATGCCCCTCGGTGTGTAGCCCGAGGCGATTTGTTCGCCGCCCCTGGTGATTTTCTCGACGATTCGCTTTTTGTCGATCACCAGCGCGAAGGCTTTGCGCACGCGCGCGTCGTCGAACGGCTTCCGTGTCACGTTAAAGCGAATGAAATACGTGCCGAGGTACGAAAAGCTGTGGAAGTCAGGCCGCTTGAGCAAAATGTCGAGCAGTTCCCCCGGCACGAGGTTTTTGTCCCAGACAACGTCGGCGGCGCCGGTCTCGTAGAGGTTCAGCGCGGTGTTGGCGCTGGCGCAGGGCAGCAGGTCCACGATTTCGCTGCGGGTGTGCGTCGCGTCCCAATAACGCGGGTTCTTTCGCAGTCGAATCCGGTCGTTGACGCGCCACGCGACCAGTGCGTAAGCGCCGCTGCACGGCACCGGACGCGTCATCAGCCAGCGGTCGCCGTATTTTTCGATGGCCTGGCGCGGCACAACACGGAGCGTCACGTAAGCGCAGAGGTCGAGGAAGAAAGGCGTGGGATTTTTCAGTTCGACGCGCAACGTGTGGTCATCCATCGCTTTCACTCCCACCTGCGAAGCGTCTCGGATGTTGCCGCTGCAATACTCCTCGCCGTTTTTCAGGTAAAACAACACACCGGCATACTCGCTTGCCGTTCCCGGATTCAACACGCGCAGCCATGAATAAACAAAATCGCGCGCGGTGATCGGTTCGCCGCTGGACCAGACGGCGTGGGGACGGAGGTGGAAGGTGTAAACCCTGCCGTCCGGCGAAATCTCCCAGCTCTCGGCCAGGCCCGGAATCGGCGCGGCGTTTGTCGGATCGTAACGAGTCAACCCTTCGAACAATTCCAGAGCCACGCGTCCGTCCGCCTGGCCGGTCAAAAGGCCCGGATCGAGCGACTCCGGCTCCGCGCCGTTGATGATGACCAGGTCGGCGGGCGGCCCGGAGCGGACGCAGCCGGCGAGGAGCAGAGCGGCAGCCAGGAACGGAAATGCCAAACCACCCGGAATGCGGGGCGTGGAACGCGGAAGCAGGAAAAATCTCCGCTGGCCCGTTGGCATCCATTCCGCGGTGCCCGTTCCGTGCTCCGCGTTCCAAAAACGACGAAGCGCTCCCGGTTTTTCCCGAAGAGCGCTCGCCGAAGTCTTCATGAACCGGAATCTATTTTTCGGGCCCGGCGGCCGGGTTGGTCTTCACGGGGTTTGAGGGCTGGATCAGAGGCAGCGCGGCCGGGGCAGCGGCGGTGCTGGTCATGGAGTTGGTGGGCGCCAGCGCCGGCGGGATGACAGGTCCGGCCGCGGCTTTCCTTTTTAAGGCTTCTTCAAACTTCCGGCCGCCTTCCTCCGCTTGATTCGCGCGCATCCAGGAGAGCAATAACGACAGTCCGAGGAACAGTCCGGCGGAGTATTTGGTGATCTTGGTCAGCGCGCTGCCTGAGCCGGCGCCGAACAAGGCGTCGGTCGCGCCGCCGCCAAACGCGACGCCCGCCCCGGCTTCTTTCTTCGGCAGTTGAATCAATATCAGCAGGAGCAAAAGCAGACAGTCGAGCACCAGAATGACTGTCAACAAACCAATAATAAAACTCATCATAATCCTTCTCTATCAGTTCACGCAGTTCTTGATGATGTCCGAAAAACTGCGGTCTTCCAGCGACGCACCGCCCACCAGCGCGCCGTCCACGTCGCGCTGACTCATCAACTCGCGGGCATTCGACGGTTTGACGCTGCCACCGTATTGGATTCGGGCGTGCCTGGCAACCGTCTCATTGAACATCGCCGCAAGCTGTTTGCGGATGAACATGTGCGCGTCCTGCGCCTGGTCCGCCGTGGCGTTCTTCCCGGTGCCGATGGCCCAGATCGGTTCGTAGGCAATAATGGTTTCCTCCATCTGGCCGGCCGACAAAGCGGCCAGACTCTTGCGCAGTTGCGTCCCCACCACCAGTTCCGTCCGGCCCGCCTCGCGTTGCGCCAGTGTTTCGCCCACGCAAACGATCGGCTTGAGCGAAGCGGCGTGCGCAGCCAGCGCCTTCTTCGCGATCAACTCGTCCGTCTCCTTTTGATACTGACGCCGCTCCGAGTGGCCGAGAATGACGTACCGCACCGAAAATTCCTTGAGCATACCGGCAGCGATTTCGCCCGTGTAAGCGCCGAAATTGTGCTCGCTCATGTTTTGCGCGCCGAGGCGGATGTTGGTGTTGAGAATGGCCTTGGAAACGTCGCTCAGCGCGGTAAACGGCGGGCAGACGACGATATCGATTTCCTTGATGTTCGCGAGTTCGCGCTTGAGGCCGTTTACGAGATCGAGCGCCTCCGCGACGGTCTTGTTCATCTTCCAGTTGCCCGCGATGATTAACTTTCGTCCTTTGTCCATTGAGTACTTCAGCCGTTAAGCAAAGTTTTAATCTTCGTTTGCCTGTTCAACTGCTGCCCTTTCGATTCCATTAAAACAGCGCCGGGCACCGGTTGCTGTTCCAGGAGGCGCGCCACTTCACCAACGGTCATTTCCAGGCCTTTGGAGGGCTTGAGTGGGGCGCGGTCAACTTTCTTCCGCATCCTGGCTGCCATGAAAACGCTCTTCACTTGTCGCTCAGCACCGCCACGCCGGGCAACACTTTGCCCTCCAGAAACTCCAGACTCGCCCCGCCGCCGGTGCTCACGAACGTCACCTTGTCGCTCAGGCCCGTCAGGTTCAGCGCTTTCACGCTGTCGCCGCCGCCGACGATGCTCCGGGCGCCTTTCTGCGTCGTGTCCGCGACGGCCCGGGCGACGGCGAACGTTCCTTCGGCAAAACGCTTGTCCTCGAACACACCCATCGGCCCGTTCCACAAAATCGTTTTCGCTCTGGGAATTATTTCGGTGAACGTTCTGATGGTCTTCGGCCCGATGTCCATGCCTTCCTCGGTGTCGGGAATGTCGAGGCTGTCGTTGACGCGCGGGTTTCGCCACTCGACGACCGGTTTGCCTTTCTGGTTCAATTTGCCGGTATCGACCGGCGTCGCGACGATGTTGTCCACCGCCAACAGGAACTGCACTTTGCGCCCCTTGGCCTTGTCGAGCGCGGCCCTGGCGACCCCGACACGGTCCGGTTCGATGAGCGACTTGCCGACCTTCCTGCCCAAAGCCAGCCGAAAGGTGTAAGTCATTGCGCCGCCGATTAAAATCGTATCGGCTTTTTCCAGCAATCGATCAATGACGTTTATCTTTTCCGACACTTTCGCGCCGCCGAGGATGACGACAAACGGGCGCGCCGGATTTTCCAGTTCGTCGCCGAGAAATTTCAGCTCGCGCTCCATCAGCAGACCCGCTCCGCACCTGCCGCCGCGTTGGGCGATGACGCGCGCCACGCCTTCAGTCGATGCGTGCGCGCGATGGGCCGCGCCGAACGCGTCATTGACATAAACACTCGCGCCGTCGGCCAGTTTTTCCGCAAAGGCCGGTTCGTTCGCTTCTTCCTCGCGGTAGTAACGGACATTTTCGAGCAACAGAACGTCGCCTGGCTTCAGCGCGCGTTGGGTCGGCCGAGATGGGCGGCGAGAATGATGCGCGCGCCGTTTTCAATCAGTAGTTCGAGCGTCGGGAGCGTTTCCTTGATGCGCGTCACATCGTTGATGGCCATCTGCCCGTCTTTTTCCTCCATGGGCACGTTGTAATCGACGCGCACAAAGACGCGTTTGCCGCGCACGTCCAATTCTCTAACCGTCAGCTTGGCCATATAAAAACAGGGGCGAAAGAATAGCCAAGCGGCGTGGTGAGTCAAAGGGAATTAGAGAGGTTGAAACCTAAAACGGCGTGCCTTCAGGAATGTCGCAACCGCGTTGCACGCGCCACGCCGAGCCATGAATCACTGATTTAACGAGCGCATGATCACGTTGACCGCGAACAATCCCGCCATGGTCACGCAGCAGGCCACTTTGCCGAGCGCGCCGACGAACAGACCGAGCACCGCGCCCAGGCCGGCGCGAGCGGCCCGCTTCCATTCGCTGCCCCCGATCATTTCAAACAGCAGCGCGCCGAGGAACGGGCCAAGAATGAGGCCGAGCAAACTGAAGAAAAACCCGATGAACGCGCCGACGATCGCGCCGAGCACGCCGCGCCAGGTGGCTCCCAGTTTCTTCGCGCCGGCCATGCTCGCCAGATAATCCATTACCAGCGACAAGACCATCAGCATTACGATGATCGCGAGCACCGTGTTGCTCGCGCTGGCCGCGCCGAAGTACAACCGGTGCGCGATGGCCGCCAGCACCACCAACGGCGTGCCGGGAATACCCGGCAAAATGCTGCCCGCAGTGCCGAAGCACATCACGAACAACGCGAGCGATAAACCGATGATTTGTTCCACGGTCACGTCGAAAATATAACCCGACTTGACACGGTCGAGTTACAATTTTTTGGGTATGACTCAAGCGGGACGACGTGAGTCGGCAAGGGACTCCTCAGTACGGTCGCACCACGCGCAAGCGGAGGAACACCGCCGGTTTTCCCGCAGCCTGAACTCCCCATGTTTCCCGTGCGATACCAGCGCCGCTGTTCTCACTCGCCAACAAGGCAGCCCGAGACCAGGTGAAAAGGTCCTCCGACGCCTCGGCAACCAGGGTCACATCGTCGGCCTGAAGGTTGCGGGGAAAAGTGATGGTGAAATTACCAAAAGCGTCCACCTTGGCTGCCAATGCGCCCGGTCCGGAAGATGGATCGGTATCGCTCGTGCCTAAGGCATATTCGAGCAGGGCCGGCAATCCATCTCCGTCAAGGTCCGCAGTTGGAATGCCCTGGAACGAAGTTGAGTCGGTTCCGCCAGGGGAGCCTTTCGTGTCCGCGCTGGCGCGCCAGGCAGCGGGATTATCCAAACCGAGTTCGGGATGGGACAGCACCAGGGTGCAGGGCTTGTTCGGGTCGTTCGCGGGCCAGGGTTGCGAGGTTCCATAGGTGAAGCTCGACAGGATATTGCTGGAACTGGACGCTAGCGTGATCCGTTCACCGTCTTTGTCCAGGCTGCCGGAGTAGATACCCGCGACCGGCACGTTGATGCCATATTGCCGCTGGAACCGGAATAAATCCTTTACCAGCACCAGCCGCTGGCCGGGAGCCAACAGCGTGTCGCGATGATCCGCAAATGAGTAGGTGATGCCGTCCAAGAAGCGGATGCCCCGCAGATTGACTGCCCGCGAGGAGAGATTGGCCAGTTCCACGAATTCCGCGCCTGCGCGCGCCGGGTCGTAGTTTAACTCAGAAACGGCCACCTCACCGGGTTCGACCGGCGCCGGCCCAACCTGGAAGAAAGCCTCATTCAATGCGGACCATTCAGCGCCGTCTTTTGCTCGCGACTTGAGCAGCATGTTTCTGCTGATGACCGGCAACGCATTGCTGCTGTTATCCGGAGAGGGTCGGGAAACGTTCAATTCGAGATCAAAACTTGCGTCAGAAGTGTTGAAGGTGGCCTGGTGCAGCTCCACCGCAACCAGATTGTCCCCCTGCAAAAGCAGCTCAGGCGTGAGAGTGAAATCGCTAAAAGTTTGCCCATCATCGGAAGCGGGATCGGCGAACGTGGAAGCGTCCACGGGGCCCGTGGTAATCGTGCTGCGCGCGGCTTCCCGGCCATTGAGATAGACAATCGCGCCGTCATCCCGCTTCAGGCGCATCCGAACGCCGGTGATGTCGGAGTTGTCGGCCAGGTTAAACCGATGACGGAAATAAGCAGTGGTCCATTTCTTATTCGGGTCCGGACCAAACGGGATTACGGTCGCTTCGTCACCTTCGCCGTAACCGAGTTGGGCAGGCCCTTCGCTCCACCCGCTGTCGTCGAAAGCCGGATGTTTCCAATTCGCGGAAGACCAGTTTGGGTTGCCAACAACCAGATCGCTGGAACCGAGTCCTGTTCCATCGGTGAACCAGCGCCAGCGCGCGCCGACCGGAATCACCGTTTCGGTCAAACCTGCAGCGGAAAATGTTTGGGCGGTCGGTGCCACTGCGCCACCGGGCAAGCGGGGATCACTGCCATCCAGGGTGAAATAAATTGCGCCGCGAGTGGGCAAGGCAAATTGAAGCTGGAACCCGGACGGGACCGCACCGCCTTGCTGGTTGAGCACAGGGGCGTCGAGCGAGGGATAGAACCCGGCGTTCCGATATTCAGCGAGCGCGGCCACCGTCCGTCCAGGCAGCCAGTTGGTGAGCGCATTGTCTCGACGGCCGGCCCATTCCGCCGGCGTGAGGTAATTCCAACGGGCGGATTCGGCGATGAACGCGCGTTCAATTTCATTGCAACGGGTGATCAGGCGCGCGCTGTTTTGTTGGGGCGTCAGGACGCCCTCATTGAACAGGGCCTGGTAAATTCGATCGGCAAGCAGGGTGCGGTAATCCGGATGACCCTCCTTAAAGAGCATGGAAAAGAGGCTCCCGGGTCCATCGCCAGGCAAACGACCGGGCGAGCCGCGCGCGGTGCGATCCCCGGCCGCGCAATAATACGGACCGCAGAACCAGCCGTCGGCGTCGTTGAGATAAAATTTGAAGCCGCTGCCTGAAATGTTTGGGCCGACACAGCGGTATTCATCTTCCGCCCCGCCAAACATCCACATCAGCATGTAATCCACGTACTCTGCGGCATCCAGCAACGGTTTCACCGCAGCGTAGTTGCCGCGGAGTGATTTTATTTCTTCCCAGACGCTACCATCGCCATCGTAAGGCGATCCCGGATCCGCCCAACCCCCGACGTTCCAGTTCCCATTGATCGATTCATAATTGGTGCGCGCACCGCCCAGGTAACTCTGGTGCATGGATGCGTCCCACCGTTCGCGCAGATGGTATAAGCCCCAGTAGGCGCCATTGAAGTAAAGATGAACAAAGCGTCCGTGCGGATTCAATTGGCCCATGTCCAGCAACGTGTCATCGGTGAAGATGTTGGACAGGTAAAAGCCGCGTAGAGACATGTCATGGGATCCGCTGCGGAGTTCAAGTTGATTGAATTCATCGACCGGAGCGAGACCCCGATCGTAGCCTTCGAAAACGGGATATTTCAGCTTGGGCGCGCCATAATCAGAACGGAAATAGAGGCGAAAACTCTTTTTTGCAAAATCGGTGAAAACGCCGCCATACTCCTTTATGCCGCAGTCCTCATGAAAACCGGGCTGCCCATCCGGCCGCAGCCATTCGATCGAGGTTTTTACTTCGGTCGCGCCGTTCACGATTCCCGTGGTCGTGAGGGATATGCTTGGCACATCCACCAAACCGGCGCGAACCTGCGTCGCGTAGGAAGGATTGCGCGTGATGTTGGTATTCATGACCGACGACGAAACAACGTTGCTCAGGAAGAGATAGGTGTGGGTATCCACATCGGTGGGGGTCCAGCCGCTCTTAAAAGCGGCTGCGCGGAGGATGGTGGTGTGTGAAATCGTGATCGGCGCGGAGTAAACAAAACCCTGGGTCGCGCTTGGCTCCGAGCGGTTGGTCGTATAGCGGATGATCGCGTCCGGCGTCGCGCAGGTGATCGCTACGGCAAAATTATTGGAGTAAAAGCCGCGATCCGCGCTGAATTTGGTATCCGCCACGACGCCCGCGAACGCGGCGCCGTTTTCGGTCCCCGGGGTGGGGGGGCGCAAGAAGCCGACGCCGTTTGAGCCGATGCCATAGCTGACGTTCTTGATTTGCGCCGGGAACTTGCTGGCCACGGGATAATTCGTTGGAAACTGCTGAAGAATCCGGCCGGCGCCATCGGCCAACGCGAGGTAATCGCCCTTGGCGTCGAGACGGAAATTGGTGTGCAACTCAGCGCCCGGATCGCGGCGGTCCTTGCCTGAAGCAAACACGATGAGAAAGCCGCTCGCTGGAATGCGGACGGCGGGAAATGGCCATTGAGACGGAAGAGTCGGATCGCCCGTGAGGTGATACCCGGCCATATCCAGCCGGAACGGGTTCGGGTTCTTCAATTCGATCCAATCCGATGAATCGCCATCCTCATCTTTCAGCATGCCTTTGTTATCGGCGAGAAACTCGCTGATCTGAGGGGGAGCGAGCGTGACATCCACGCCGACACTGGCATCAGCAGAGGAACTCCCCGCTTCGTTGGTGGCGGCCAGCGTGTAGGTCGTTGTGACGCCTGGGCGCACCGTGATGAGGCCGTTCGTTGCGGAGACACTGCCGATGCCGGGTGAAATGGCCGCGCCCGTTGCGCGAATGATTTGCCAGCGTAATGTGGCGGTTTCGCCGGCAGAAATTGTATCGTCGTCCGCCGCGAAAAGATCGATTCGAGGGGTTAAAGCGCCGTAAACTTCGACCTCCGCTATTTGAGGATTATAGGCCGCCCCGCTGTTGTTCACGATTCGAACAAAGCGTCCTGCAAACGTGCCGCCGGGATTGTTGGCTCCCGTGATCGTGTCCACTCCCGCGACGCCGCAATTGGAGCCATCGGCGCGCATTGTTGCGCTCCAATTAAGGACTCCAGCGTCACCGCCATTGTCGGCGTAGATCTCCACGCGATAATCCGTCAACCTTTCCGGACAACAACCGTCGGCGCGATTACGGAGGAGAATGCGGACCAACTGGTAAGGACCGCCCAAATCGACCTCGAAGTAATACTCGAGGGTGCCGGACGAAGCGAGTGGATGAGCAAACGTGTTGGGGTCGCCATCCGTG
>QHNT01000357.1 GCA_003218515.1 Verrucomicrobiota bacterium
GTCCCATTCGTTGGCCAGAAAATGTTTCAGGGAAGCCAGCAGGAACGATCGGAATCTGCCCTTCGACCGATCCACATCGCCCAGATAGTTTTTCGCGAGCAGTCGCGCGAAGAATTCCTGCGTCAGGTCCTGCGCGTCATGCGGGCTGTGCCCTTGCCGGCGCACATAGGCGTAGAGCGGATACCAATAAGTCCGGCACAACCTCGCCAGCGCATCGCGCGCCTGCATCGAATCTCTGCGACCCGCCGTCAGCACCACGCTCCAGTGAGTCGTGGCGAACTCGCGGGCCCCATGTGGAACCGAATCCCGGTTGTCGTTCAAATATACGAAGCCGTCTTCAGGGATTTTTGATCAATCTGCTTCAGATTCCGCCAGCAGCTTTTGATACGTCTCCCGCGCGTGTTCGTAGTCCTGCTTCGCCTGCTCCATTTCATCAGCCTGGATAAACTTTTGTTTCTGCGACCAGCACTGGTCCACGCCTTTCAAACACCATTCGGCGCTGCGCTTCGAGGCGCGCACCGGTTTGTCGCCGACCAACACCCAAATCGGATTCGTGTGCGACGACGGCAGAATGCGCAGCGCGACCCAACTGCTGCGGTCCACTTTCACGTCGAATGCGACGTCCTGCAGCTTGCCGTCCGCGACCATGTTTTGTTTTGCCACCGGATAGCCGTTGACGATGACTTCGACCGGCACTTCGCGCGTGTCGCTGAGGCGCGCGCGTTCGATGTCCCAGTAGGGCTTCTGGTTGTAAGGCCGGTTCTTGATTGCTGGATCAGGTTTTTCGTTCAGGCGCGCCGCGACCTGGGCAGTCACATGCACGGTGCCCGGCTGCGCGAGTTTCAATTCACTGCCGTTCTCGCCCATGGCGGCGTCGTTGACTTTGAAGTCGAGCAGATGACTTTTGCCGTCGCTGACGTAGTTGCGCCCTTTGCGGATGCCTTCGCACCAATCGGCGTAGTTCAGTTTGCCGTCCAACTTCACGTAGGAACGGCCCAGCCCGACGCGCTCGCCGTAGATGCACGGGAAATCCGTCTCGCCGCTGGCTCGCGTGCGGAACCCGACGTTGAGCGTGTGGTACCAGATGTTCAATTCCCAGACGGAAGGCGTGTCCACCGTGGACATGAAGTCCACCGCCCGCACCGGTTTGCCGTCCGGGCCGGGCACTTCATGTGTCACGTCCACGATGTATTCGTTGGCGCCGATGCCATTGAATGGCGGCACGATGTAGTTCGGCAACTCGTCCGTGTTCGCTTCCAGCCCCCAACCGGAATGCGCCGGGCCGACCACGGCGCCCTGCTTCCTCGCCCAGCGGAGCGTGTTCAGGCAGAGCGTCGGCCAATGTTTGTCGGAATCGCCGCCGGGATAAATCTCCTCCTTGAGCCGCAGCAGGACGAGATGGCCGGAGTTGTGCGATCCGAAGCCGGAGACCTCCACGTCATAGTGCAGGAGGTAGGGCCAGATGGAAACTTTGTCGTCTTTGCCGGTGAAAAATTGTTTCTGGTAATCGAAACACGGCCCCCAGGTCAGATTGCAGCCCACCTTCAGGTCTTCGCCGCGGCAGTGCCGGAACATGTCCGGCGCGTGGACGCCTTCGCTCGGCTTCGTGTAGTGAGCGCAGCCGGCGGCGTGAATGTGATGGTCGCCCGACCACCAACCCATCTTCGACGGGTCAATCCAACGTTCCAGTTTGAAATTGAGCGCCTGTTTTTTGCCGCTGACGTTTACGGTCTCCGTTTTCGCGATGTACTCGGGGCCGCGTGTGTATTCGATGGTGTACTCGCCGGGCGGCAGTTTTTCCGACTCGCCGTCGGCGCGATACACCTGCGGATGAAACGCAAAGTCCGGCGCGAGCCGCTTGGCTTGCGACGGATAAATGCGCCCCTGGTTGTCCCGGATGATGAACATTGCGGTGGTCGGCTGCCCGTTTTCGTCGAGCACGTGAAAAGTCACTTCGCCGGCCGGCAGACAGTCGAACAGCACATCTACATCGTTGCGATAACCGATGTCCTGCGTCCCTTGCCCGACGTTGAACGAAATCTTTCCTTCGCGCTTGCCCGCGTCGCGGCTGTAAAGCTGGATGATCCGGTATTCGAGGCTCAAGCCGCTCAACTGCTCGCGCAACGGCTGCTTGCTGAACATCTGCAAATCGAGCCACAACTCGGATGGATTCGGTTGCGACGCATCGCCGCGCTTGCGATAAACCTTGTCCGACGGCGTCGAGCCCCAGCCGCCTTCATACAGCGAGAGCGCGTTCGGGCTGATCGCGCGCAGTTCGGCGGTCACGCCGGCTTCGTTGTGGACTTTCACGAGGAATTGTCGCCAGCCTTTTTCGACCAGTTCCGGCTTCACCGGTCCCGGCGCTACTTTCACGCGCGATTCCGGATTGATGTTCACGCCGAACAGGCAATACTTGTCCAGCACGTGTTGGACGGCCTCGCCGGCTTCGTCAGCGTCGGTTTGCTTCAAGGCCGTTTCCAGCGCCTGCTTGTCCGTCGCGCTGACCGGTGTGCCCAGATAATCAGTTGCTTCGATCACTCGTCGGACCTGCGCGACGAGCGGCTGCAGCTCGGCATTCTTGACGATGGGCAAACGCGGCGCATCACCGGCGGCGACGATCAAGGATATTCCCTGGAGCGCGCAGAGGAGCGCTGCCTGAATGACAAAACGTTTGTGAATCATAGGGCGTCTCGCTTTCTTTTCAGGGTTCACTGCTTCTCTTATCCATGTCAAATGCGGCAATGACAGCACGAATTCCTGAAACTGCCGCCACTGGCGCGCGCGGGATTCAACGATCGCCGTTCCTCGCGCCACCCGTACTCCTCGCCCCGGCCGGCATTACCCGACAAGCGAACTGTTTGCCGGCGCGGCGCGAGCGCACTGCGCGAACGGCTCCTCATGCGCGGTCCGCAATCCGGCCGTCACCGCACAGCGCCGGCCACCCGCGCGAAATGGATTGAATCTTCGTAGCGCTTGGTCAAAGTTCGCACCCGTGACACGATCGACCGGCTTACGGCGTAAAGGAACGGAGCGGCGAGCGCGGGCGCCTCGGCGATCAATTTCTCAAAGGCGGCGGTTGAGATTTTGAGCAAGACGCTGTCCTCGTTCGCGACAACATCGACTGAGCGGGGCCCGTGGTCGAGCAACGAAATCTCTCCGAAAAACTCGCCAATCTGGATTGTGGACAGGATGGATTCTTTCCCCTCGATGATGACGCGCGCGCGCAGTTCTCCTTCCAGGACCAGGAACATTGCGTCTCCGTGTTCCCCTTTTCGAACGACATCGCCGAACTGTTTGAATTTGAGAATTTCCATGTACTGCAGAAAAGACTCCAGGTGCTTGTCGTCCATGTCGGCGAAGACCTTCATTCGGCGCAGGGAGCCCGGTTTGATGCCGTGGCTCGCGGCCGACCCGGGTCGGGGTTCCGGTCCGCCAACGGCAGCGCCTGCGCTTTGCGATTGAAAGAACATCTTCAATTCGGGAATTTTTGCCGCCTTTTGCCACGAGCGCTCTGCCTCGAGAAACACCCACGCATCGGCAGTGACCCTTTCCTCCTTGATCCAGGACACCAGACTCGGCAGTCCGACCGGTCCATACGCGATGTTATCCGCGCCCCACACTCGATAGACAGGCTCGATATCGTCCATAGGCTTATCTTTCTCTGACTTGACCGGTATGCTCACCTCTACGCTCGCCTTGACAAGCCTAAAGGAGACAAGTCGCTTGGGCCTATTGATATTGATATTGCGGGAACAAATCAAACCTCGGCCACTCAGTCACCGCGTTCGCCGCGCGATGGAGCGCTGGATCAATTTCACTGTCCGGCAGTTTGTCGTCCTCCGAACGCTGATTGAACAACACCGTCCAACTGAGGCCGTCCCAGCGCCGCACCAGCAACGTGTAAGTTCCCGGCAAACTGCCGGTGTGCCAGTAATTGGCCTTGCCTTCTTTGTCCACCCGACGAACCAGCCACCCGCAACCGTAGTAATGATCTTTCAGCGAGCCGTCCTGGTTCCGCGAAACCGGCGGCTGCGGCGGAGCGTGCATGGTTCGAATCGTTTCCGGTCTCAGCAACGGGCAGCGCTCGGGATCGTGGAGCGCAGCGGCGAAACGGGCGAGATCAACCGCAGATGCAATCCAGCCGCCATGCGCGTCCATGGACTCCAGACAAAATCCGCCATAGGGCCACGGGACTCTCCCGGTGAACGCACGCTGCTCGCGTGCATCAGTGGGCGGCTCGCCGACTGAATCCTTGGCCGAGGAAACGACGGAAGTCAGGACAGCGGCTGTTTCAGACCGACGTGAGTCCTCCTGGACGCGGCGCGCCGCCGCGTCCGACCCGCCAGCAGCGTGTCCTCTCCGCTCGAAGGATGCGTTCGCCGGACTATCGAAGACGCTATCCGCTGTTTCCTCGCGCGGCATGTAGTACCGGACTTCGCCCTCCGCCCGTTTGCCTTCGAGCGACGCGCCGATGCGCATCCGCTTGATTCCAATCGGCGCGAGCACGTTGTCTTGAACGAATTTCCCGTAGCTCATGCCTGCGATCTTCTCGATGACGCGCCCCAAAACACTGTAGCCGAAGTTCGAGTAGGCGTAGCGTGCGCCGGGATCGAAATCCAGCGGCCGGCCGAACATGTAACGGATGATGTCGCGCGGGCCGGGCGGACTCGCGATGCCAAGCTCTTTTGCGATCTGCCGCGAGCGAAACATCGGATCGAAACTCTTGTCGCGGTCCCAGCCGCCGGTGTGTTGAAGCAGTTGACGAATGGTGATCAGCTTCCAACGTTCATCGAATTTCGCGCCATTCGCGTGCAGGGCGTCCGGGCCTGAGGCCAGCACATCAAACGCTCGCGCCTCCAGGCCCAGCTTTCTTTCCTCAATCAACTTCAGCACCGCGACTGCGGTGAACGGTTTGGTAATGCTGGCGATGCGAAACAACGACGCGGGTTTCACCGGAATTTTGCTTTCGCGATCCACCCAGCCGTAGCCGCGGGCATAGACCAGACGCTGATCTTTCACGACTGCCAGCGCGGCGCCGGGGATGTTGCGCGCCTGCATGAATTTCTGAATTTCCCGGTCGAAGGAGATGAACGACGAAAGAGAGTCACTCGTTTCCATTGAGCCAGTCCAGGCGTCGGACCTGGTCAGGGCGAGCAGGCCGATTGCTCCCAACGCGCGCAGGAAATCCCGGCGGCAAAATAAATACGAATCCTCGACTCGGGCCATAGACGTATTAAGCAACCCGCTTTTGCGAAGATTCACAACTTGATTTTTCATCGAGGACAAATCTCCGCGTGGTCAACGAGCTATCTACTTTGTGATTGCGCAGGGCAGGAGGTTTCGCATAATGTTCGATCGTACCCCAAAAAAATATAGCCGAAGGTCTTATGAACCGGACAGAGCCTGCTCCCGTCATGCTGGTTGTCTCTGGAATTCTACTGCTGTCAACTTCAATGCTTTGGTCGGCGAGTTTCATCCAGAACCCCAGTTTCGAAAGTAACTATAACGAAGATTTCCCTCATTATGGGCCGGTTGACAGTTGGGTGGGAGGCTCAGGCGTCAACGAAGATGCCGGCCCGTTCCATAACACTGGAACACCAATCCCGGACAGGAGCCGGGTCGGCTTCAAGCAGGGAAGCGGCGACCTGTCGCAGGATATCGTGGGTCTGACCGCGGGCAAACAGTATTGGATCCAGTTCTTCTACGACGCGCGGAATTGCTGTGGCGGCACCATCGACATCGTGACCAAGTTTCCCGACGCCGATACTGTGCTCGACCGCATTGCCAACGTGCGGCCGGCTGTGCTGAGCTCAAAACCTTACTATGCCAGGAGCGTCCCCTTCGTAGCAGCCTCCGATAGCGGCACATTGACTTTCACAACCACCGCCAGCGGGGATGCAACGGCACTCTTCGACGGTGTCACCGTCGTCGAACGTGATACAAACAACATCGTCGTCATGAACCCCAGCTTTGAGGCCAGCGGCACTTTGCCGGCCTTGGGACAAATCGCCAGCGTAGCAGGCTGGACCGGCGCAGGGACGTTCGGTGTGGACGCGGCTGCCGGTGGTGCTGGATTCGCGGACAACGGCGCAGTACCGGACCAGGACCTCGTCGCGTTTATCCAGGGTCCCGGCTCGCTCGCTCAGGCAGTTGCCAATCTCGCCGTCGGCAAAACCTACCAGTTGACCGTCGCTTACAATGCGAAGTCGGGCACCGTTCCGCATCTGCGGATCAAGGTTGACGATGCGGTGCTGTTTGAGGAGGACGTTTCACCCGTCGGCGCCGCCAAACCGTACGAGCTCAAAACGGTCAGCTTTGTCGCTTCAAACATCGTGGCTCAGGTTGCGATTGAGCAGACGAAAGACGGCGCCGATGTCCTGCTGTTCGACGACGTTCGCGTCGTGGGGGAGGTGCAGAAGCCGTTGCCACCTCTTGGCATAAATCCCAATTTCACAGAGCTTGCTCCGGGCCAGAGAGCCACGGTCACGGTCACGGTTCCCACGGAACTTCTGGCGACCAAGTCAGCCACGATTACTTTCCAAAGCCCCAATCCGGCTGTAGCCATGTTGGTGAACGCGGATGCAGACGGACTTGTGGCGCTCCAGTACGCGCAGGGCGGCGCGAACGTTCAGTCATTCGAAGTTGAGGCGGTAAGTCGAGGCACGCTCAGAATCGCAGTGGTGGATTCTGCCGGACTGACCGTCGTCAATGACGTGACAGTCAATGTGGTGACGGCGTTCGTCCGGAATCCGAGCTTCGAAAGCAGCCCGGCGCCCGCTGGCCCGGGATACGGAAGCATTCTTGCCTGGACGACTTCGACCAGCGGTGCGGGACTAAACACGGTCGCCGGGCCTTTCCAGGACAACGGCGTCATCCCTGACCGGGGACAAGTCGCCTTCATCCAAAACTCGGGCACCATCTCTCAACAGATCTTTGGCCTGACTCCCGGCAGGAAGTACTGGCTGCAGTTCCTATACAACGTGCGCAACTGCTGCGGTGGCACCAACGACCTGACCGTTCGCTTTGACGGAAAAAATCTCGTTACGGTTCCCCAGATCACTCCTGTCCTCGAGCAGAACAGCTACTACTTCCAACATCTGGAGCTTTCGCCGACCAACGCCACCGGGTTGCTCGAATTCGTGGCCACGGCATCGGGAGATGCCACCCTCCTGCTGGATGCGATCACGATCGTGCAACGGGATGCCGGAGAAATCGTGATCAAGAATCCGAGCTTCGAAGCCAGCGGCACCCCGGCGAATGTCGGCTACATCCAACCCAATAATATCGCCGGGTGGGATGCAGGCGGGGGCGGCCGTGGAGTCAACATCAATGGAGCGGGGCCTTTCACCGACAACGGCCTCGCATCGGATCAGGATCTGGTGCTGTTCCTGCAGGGGAACAGCACGTTTGTTAGCCAGAACATCACCGGGTTGAGCGCCGGACAGCAGTACACGCTGATCTTTGATGTTAATGCGCGAAACTGTTGCGTGGTCGAGCCGTCGAGTTACCGGGCGAGCTTCGCGGACAGTCCACTGGTTGAGGAGGAAATCACCCCGGTCGGCGCCGGTGCGCCGTTCGTAACCAGGAACGTGGTCTTTACACCGACTGCCACCGAAGGGGTGCTGAAGTTTGAAAACACAACCTCGGGCGATCACACGATCCTCCTGGACGATGTACGCATCGTGCCTGGCGTGGTCGTCCCGGCGCCTAAGCTGACTCCTCAAGTCGCGGCCGGAAACACCATCCGTATCGCCTGGCCCGCCTCCGCCACAAACTTCAAACTACAGACCACCGCCAGCCTGCCGGGCAACTGGACAGATGTGACTACGCCGATCGTCGTAGAGGGAAATGACAACGTGGTCACCGAGTCCATCGGGACTACCGGCAACAAGTTCTATCGGCTGATAGGAACCCCCTGAACCGAGCGCCCGCAAGCGCGCCCATGAACCGGAGCGTCGCACGGTCCCCGACCGCAACCATGAACCTCGTAGCAGCCGACGTAAGGAGGCTCACTTTTCAAATGCGGAGTGCGGAAGGCGGAATTGAGCCAGAGCCTCCTACTCCGAAAATGGGATTGGAGGAAACGCTCGCCCTCACCCCGCCTTCGCGGGCCGAAGCCAATCCGGTCATCTTCAGCAGAATTGCTACGGCGGGCGAAGGCCCGGCCCTCTCCCCCAGGAGAGGGGGAAGCACGCACAGTTCCCGGAATTTTCACGCCCTTTGGTGTGGAATTGCTTCATGGGGACTTACGTCGGCTGCTACGGTTCATGGTCCCAATACACGCGCAAAAGCAAACGACCACCGCTTGAAAAGCAGTGCTCGATGCTGGAATAGTTCCTAACAGTGAAGTGTCGTTCATCAGCCGCAATCGCTCTTGTTCTTCTTCATTATCATCTGGCCGCACCCGCGCAGAGCATTGTCATCAACGAAATGATGACCGCCAACAGCCGAACGTTGCTCGACGAGAACGGCGATTCGCCGGACTGGATCGAACTCTACAACCCAGGCGCGTCGCCGGTCAGCCTCGCCGGCTACGGATTGTCCGACGACCCGGCGCTGCCGTTCAAATGGACGTTTCGCGACGCCACGATCGATCCGGGCGGATTTCTCATCGTGTTCGCTTCCGGCAAGGATCGCCAACCCGGCATGGTTGCGCCCACCAACCCGCCCGCCATCGCCGGGCTCAAAGTCTGGTTGCGCGCGGACGCCGTGGCAACCAACGACACCACCCAGGTCCGCGCCAGCGGCGGCAATCTCTTCGTCCGTCGCTGGAATGACCAAAGCGGAGCGGCCAATTCCGCCCAGCAGGCCACAGACGACTTGCAGCCGCAGTTCATTCCCACTGTCGCCGAGCTGAACAATCAACCCGCGCTTCGCTTCGACGGGGCCAACGATTTGCTCACACTGCCGGCCTCGCCGGCGCAGGACAGTTTTTGCCTCGTCGCCGTGGTCCGCACGGGCGTCGGGCATGAAGTGGACCCGCAAGGCGCGTCCGGCGTAGGCGGCGTTTCCGGTCAGCGCTACCTCTTTGGCGCCACGCATGGCGGCGATTTCAAAGCCGGCGCCGGTTTGTCCGTTGGCACCAACGGCGTGTCGGTTTACGAACACGGAGCCAATTACATGCCCGCCTTGGCCGTTTACGAAGGCCCGGTCGGCACGGGCTTCACGATCATCTCGGTCAATTACTCGAACAAACAGCCGTTTCTCTATTGGCAGAGCAACCTGGCCAGCGCCGGAGTTGCTTCGCCCCGCGCCATCGTCACGGCGCCGGTGGAAATCGGCGCAGGCGCGTATGGCGCGTTCTCCGGCGACGTGGCGGAGATTTTGGTTTACGATCGTGCCCTGTCGGAAACGGAGCGCCGCTCGATCGAGGAAGGTCTTGCCCGCAAATACGCGCTCCGCCTGCCGGCGCCGCTGCACACCAACTTCAAGCTCGATGCCGATGGCGAACCGCTGTTGTTGACCCGGACCGATGGCGTTCGCGCCGACGAATTTCCGCCCGTGTTCTTGCCGCTCGAGGTCTCGTTTGGCCGACAGCCTGACGGCGGTCAGACTGGATTCTTCTTCGCGGACCCGACACCTGCCGCGCCGAACGGAACTCCGGGTTTAACCGAACTCTTGCAGGCGCCGCAGTTCTCGCAGGCGGCGGGGTTCCACACGAATAACTTTCAACTCACATTGAGCGTGACCAACCAGGGCGCGGCCATCCACTACACGCTCGATGGCTCCGACCCGACCGAGAGTTCACCCCTTTTTACCGGATCGATACGGCGCGCTACAGAGCGCGATCGTGACGCGCACCTTCTTCAGCGATGTCAAAGGTCGTGCCCGCTACACCGTGCCGGTCATCTCGCTGGCCACCGAGTCGGCAAATTTTTTCGACCCGGACATCGGCATCTACGTGCCCGGCAACGCGCCGGGCGGCAACTATTCCCAACGCGGCAACAACTGGGAACGACCCGTGCACGTCGAGTTTTTCGAGACCGCCGGCGCCCTGGCCCTGGCGCAGGACGCCGGTGTGAAGATTCACGGCAACACGTCGCAGAACTTCCCCATCAAGGGCCTTGATCTCGATGGCGCCGGCGGCCAGGGCCGCCAGCCGTTCCGCCACCGCATTTTTCCCGAACGCGCGCGCGCGGAGTTCGAGCACTTCCTGCTGCGGCCGTCGGGACAGGACTATTATCTGGCGTTGATGCGCGACGAGTTCATGCAGAGTCTCGCCATGGAGTTCGGCATGGAGACCCAGGCCGCGCGGCTGGCGGTTGTTTTCCTGAACGGCGAGTATTGGGGACTGCATTACCTCAAGGAAAAGGAAGACGCCGACTTCGTCGCTTACTACGGCGACACTTCTCCCGACCACCTCGATTATCTCGAAGGCTACGTTGTGGCGCGCGCCGGTGACACGCAGCAGTACGACGCGATGATGCAGTTCCTCCGGACGCACGACGTGCGCGACCCTGCCAACTACGCGCACGTGCAGACGCTCGTGGAAGTGCCCAGCTACATCGACTACAAGGTCGCCGAGATTTTCAATTACCGCTGGGACATCGGGAACCACCGGCTGTGGAGGCCCCGCGCGCCCGGCGGTCGCTGGCGCTGGCTGCAGTTCGACAATGACGTCGGGTTCGGCGGTTTCGCCGCGGTGCCACCGCCTTGGGCGTTCAACATGCTCGCCTACGACCTCGAACCGAACGGGCCGTGGACCCACTGATCGATCGCGTCAACCAAATGGCGGCGGTGATAGCCCCGGAAATGGCGGAGCATATCCGGCGCTGGCGCGCGCCGGGTTCGGTCACCGAGTGGAACAATAACGTGCAGGTGCTGCGCGATTTCGCCATGAACCGCCCCGCGTACGCCCGCCAGCAGATCGTCAGTTATTTCGGCCTGCGCGGCACGGCTAACCTTTCTCTGGCGGTTTCTGACACGAATCACGGCAGCATCAAAATCAATTCCCTCAATGTCGCTGCTCCCAGGAACGCGCCGTGGACCGGCGTCTATTTCAAAGACAATCCGCTCACGCTCGCGGCCCTCGCCAAACCCGGCTATCGCTTTGCCGGCTGGCAGGGAATTCTCGGGGTCAATACCAACGCCATTACGCTGCTGTTGAACGGCGACCTGGCTCTCACGGCCTTGTTTGAACCCGATCCGGACGCCGCGCTGATTCCCGCGCCGTTCGATTTGTCGAGAGGTGATTACGTGTTGACCGCCTGGCGCGCCACGGAATCCGCCGGAACTTATCCGTCCAACATGGTTTTCCTCCAAACCGCCGCTCCAGACCCCGGCTTGTCCCCCGAGCCGGAAGCGTTTTGGACGCTGCCCTACGACCGGACAAACCGCAGCCGCATCAACGGTCTTGGCGACTCGGGTTTCGCTTTCCTGAACACGAGCGATCCGCAACCCGACGGCGGCGGTTATCTGGGAGCAGCCGTGCTCGGGCTGAAAACCATCGGTGTGCAAAATATTTTTGTGAGCTGGCGCGGCGGCACAGTGATGACGAATGAACGCATCTACGCCATCCGTCTCCAGTATCGCGTGGATGTGACCAACTCCTTCGCGGATGTGCTCGACGCGAAAGGCGCGCCGGTCGAATATGTTCGCAACCCGGTTGTCGGCCATTCACAGACGCTCGGCCCGGTGCAACTGCCCGTGGAGGTGAACAATCAATCGTATGTCCAACTGCGCTGGAAATATTACTACGTCACCGGCGCAAGCGGTCCGCGCGCTGAACTGCGCGTGGATGACATCCTGGTACGCGCCGGCGCACCCGCTTTCACTCACCTCGAACGCTTGCCGGATGGCAGCGTTCAGTTCCAACTCAGCGGATCTCCTGACAGGCAATACGTCATCGAAGCCTCCACCAATCTGACGGCTTGGTCCACCTTACGGACGATGACCGCCGACACAAACGGTTTGTTTGATTTTGTTGAAACCAACAGCAGTGCTTTCGGCGCCCGTTTCTTCCGCGCGCGGACGCCGTAGAACTCATCTCACAAATGGGGAGCGCACGCCGCTGGCGTGCTTCGGCGGGCGGCTCGCCCGCCGAAATTCGCGCGAATTGAGCCGATTCGCGCGGCACGCGAGCCGCGTGCGCTCCGCCAAAGGAATTTATGAGATGGATTGTAGACGCAGACAAGCTGTCCGCGCTCCGCCTATTTCTTAAACTCCATGACGATGCCGTTGGTCTGCTTCAACGAACGTCCTTCAACATGAGCGTCCATGAAAACAATGTTTGCCTTGCCGTCGGCCTGATGCAGCCGGCCGCCGTGCTTGTAGCCGACATCCGTCTTGGCGAGATAAATGATGGCCGGATGGTTCAGGAGAAAGGAAAGGTCGGCGATCAACAGCGTGTCGGTCGGCTGGCGAACGGAACCCAGCCTGGCAGTGGTGCCATTGGGTGGCTGGCCGGTGGAATTGCTGGCCGGGAAATCCGCCGAGGTGTATTGGTTCATCCTATAGCTGATTTTCCACGGGTTCCCGTCGCGCGCATAAGTTTTGTAGTTCTTCCAATGGTTCTCCAGCATGCGGATAGGACAGCGAAACACGCTGACGGCGAAATCACTCGTCGCCGTATTGGTGCTGGAGTTGAAGGCAGAGGGTTTAATGTATTTCACCAGCAGCGTTTCGAAGTTGTTTCGATTGGGGTCATTCCCCGTCGCCCAGGCGTAGGGCAATTTGTCGGTGTTGTCGTCGGCATAGAGGTGCGTGGCCACTCCCATTTGTTTGAGATTGCTTTTGCAGAGAGTGGACTGCGCCTGCGTCTTCGCCCGGACCAGCGCCGGCAGAAGCAGCCCGGCCAGGATGGCGATGATCGCAATGACGACCAGCAATTCGATTAAGGTGAACCCGGCCCACGGAGCCCGTCGGACGCTCCACCACAAATCGGCCTTTGACTTTTTTACGCTCATCAATGTATGTGTCGGTCCAGAAAACTGACAGCGCGTGCTCGAATCGTTACTGCCGGTGGCGGCGAAGTCAACTGGGGCGTGCTGAAGATGACCGGATTGGCTTCGGCCCGCGAAGGCGGGGTGAGGGCGAGCGTTTCCTCCAATCCCATTTTCCGAGTAGGAGGCGGAATGTCCGATCCATTCGTTACCTCGGTGGCTACGGGCGAAAGTCGCGATTCAATCTAAAGGTCGCTCGACCGGATTTTCAGAGGGAATTCTTGTCAACAGGCACGAATTTTGTCATGCTCTTGTGTCGTAATTCGCAATCGTCAACACATGAGGTCATTCCTTGATTCGACATGCTCCTCGATCAAAATGCAGTTCGCAGCTAGCCCAGACCGCGCAATGAAAATCAGCCACGGACACTTTGTCCGATTCGCGCTGGCGTTCGCCGCGCTGGCGCTCAATTCATATTTTGCTCAACCGACTGAAGCCGCTTCCTGGGTCACCACCAGTCCGATGACCACCGCGCGCCAGAACCATACCGCAACCTTGCTGCCGGACGACAAGGTGCTGGTCGCGGGCGGGTATAACGGCACCAACGCTGTCGCCAGCGCGGAGGTTTATGATCCAGCCACTGGAGTGTGGACAAGTGCTGGCCTTATGACCACAAACCGGTATTATCACACGGCAACCTTGCTCCCCAACGGAAAGGTACTGGTCGCCGGAGGCAAAACAGGTGGCGTCACTCTTTCGAGCACTGAGTTGTTCGACCCAGCCACGGGAACATGGACGAAGACCGGGCCGCTGAACTTCGCCCGCTATTTTCACAGTGCCACCCTGCTGCTCAACGGACAAGTGCTGGTCGCCGGGGGTTACGGCGGAAATGTTCTTTCGAGCGCGGAGCTTTATGATCCTGCCACGGGGAAGTGGACCGCGACCAACGCGATGAGCACCCCGCGGGGAAATCACACGGCGACGTTGCTACGCAATGGGCGGGTTTTTGTCGCGGGGGGGTGGGATGGTGTCATCACGAACGCCGGTCTTGCCAGCGTGGAATTATACGATCCGGTCGCCGGGACTTGGACGACGACCAACGCGATGACCGTTGGACGGCAGAGTCACGCGGCGACATTGTTACCAAACGGGCAAGTACTG
>QHNT01000358.1 GCA_003218515.1 Verrucomicrobiota bacterium
ATGGCCGAAGACAAAATGCAGCAGCAGCGGTTCGAGTTGAAGTACATCATCAAAGAAGACTTCGCTCTGGCTGTGCGGGATTTTGTCGGCAGCTATCTGGAGATTGATGAATACGGCGCCACGCTCCCGAATTTCTCCTACCCGGTTCACAGCCTGTACCTGGACTCGGATGGCCTGGGCCTTTACCACAGCACGATCAACGGGGACAAAAACCGGTACAAGTTACGACTGCGCTTTTACGACAACCGGGCGGAGGCGCCGGTCTTTTTCGAGATCAAACGGCGAATGAACAACATCATTGCCAAGCAGCGCGGCGGAGTGCGCCGCGACGCGGTGGACTGGCTGCTGGCCGGGCATTTGCCCGACCCGGCGCATTTGGTTTCACGGGACCCGCGGCAACTGGTCTTCCTGCAGAATTTCGGCAGGCTAATGCAGGATATGCGCGCCAAGCCCAAGGCGCACATTGCCTACCTGCGCGAAGCCTGGATCAGTCCGCGAGACAACTCGGTCCGGGTGACCATGGATCGCGACGTGAAATTCGAGCCGAAGTCGGCGGCGCGCCTGAACCTTGACATGGACAAGCCCCTGATCGTCTTTGGCAAAGAAGTGATTCTGGAGCTGAAGTTCACCGACCGTTTTCCCGATTGGTTCAGGGAACTGGTGCGTGTTTTCGGGTTGATGCAATGCGGCGCGGCCAAATATGTGGACGGAGTGACGCTGATGGGATTGGAGAAATTTTCCAGCTTTGCGCTTGCGGGCGAGCGCCTGGACGATCCAGAGACCCGGCGTAACGACTTGCCGTGTTTGCCTTCGTGACAAATGGCCGCGTTTCAGATAGCTTAATTTCATAAGCATCCCATGAATGATTGGCTAAACCATAGTGATTACGCTTCGGCGCCGCTGAGCATTCCATCGTTGGTGCTCAGCGTGCTTCTGGCGTTTGTGATCGGTCAAACGATTGCCTGGGTTTACATGCTGACACACACCGGACTTTCCTACTCACGCTCATTCGTCAACTCGCTCATTGTCATCCCCATGATCGTGTCGCTGGTGATGACGGTCATGGCGAATAATCTGGTGACGGCATTCGGGATGATGGCCGTCTTCGCGATCGTGCGGTTCCGCAACATTCTGCGCGACACGTTCGATTCCACTTACATCCTGTGGTCCCTCGCCATGGGCATGGCCTGCGGCACGCAACGGTTTCCGGTCGCCATCGTGGGCTGCCTGTTGACCGCCACGGTAATCTTTTATCTCTGGGTCACCTCTTTTGGCACCCGTCACCGCTACGACACGATTATCAATATGCACTGGTCGCGACCTCTCTCCGATCTGGGAGAGCTGCGGAACCTGTTGCATCGGCACAGCCGCAAAGCCATTTGCGCCAGCCAGCGCTCCCATGAAGGCTATGAAGGCACCGACCTTTCCTACCGGCTGCTGATGCGCGACCCCGACCGAATGGACGATTTGTTGACCGAGTTGCGCGCGATGCAAGGCGTCTCGCGTGTGACTGGACTGAAAGCCGAAGAAGAATCCGAGCTCTGATTGATGAATCCCTTGCCTGTCATTCCTACGCCGCCGGCGCAACGGTGGCGTGAGTTTCGCTTTCGGGCCGTTCCCATCCTCGCTTTTTTGAGTGTGCTGTTCGTGTTGACGGCGATGTGGCGGCAGTATGTCACGCCGCCGACGCTGGTGGGCCAGGTGGAGCCGATCACCGCTTACGTGACCAGCCCCAAACCGGGCGTGCTGGCGCAGCTCAATCTGGCACGCATGCAGCTCGTCAAGGCCGGAGACCCCGTCGCGCAAGTGATCACCACCGACCCGAGGGTTCTGGCCTCGTCGCTCGCGGTCATCCAAGCGGAAATCCAGCTTTTGCGGGTCAACCTGCAGCCCATCATCGATCAACAGCGCTATGCGCTCAATTACGACCGCATCCGGCTCGATTGGCTGTCGCAGCGGGTGGATCTGGCCACCGCGCGCGTCAAACTGCAACTGGCCGAGAATGATCTGCGCCGCACCACGGAACTGTTCAAAGAGAAAATCGTTTCGGAAAAAGTTTTTGACCAGATGAAAACGGCCCGGGAGAAATTCCAGGCCGAAGTCGAGGAACGAACCAAACTGGTGGCCGAACTGGAGCAAAATCTCCAGAGCCTGAAGCTCCGTGAGGATTCCACAGAGTCGGGCCAAAAACCGCCTGCGCCGCAGGACGTGTTGCGGGCGTCGATCGCGGTGCAGGAGGAAAAGCTCCGGTTGACGGAGGCTGAGTTGAGTCCCCTCACGCTGCGCGCCCCAGTGGACGGCATTGTCAGCGTGATCAACCATCGCTCCGGCGAAGCGATTGCCTCTGGCGAGCCGATCGTAACCCTCAGCGCGCTCTCCGCCGATCGGATCGTCGCCTACCTCCGACAACCCATCATTGTGGAACCTGCAGTCGGAATGTCGGTCGAAGTTCGCGCCCGGTCACTTAAGCGAGCCATAGGCCGAGGAAGAATCCTTCAGGTCGGCACCCAGATGGAAGCGATCGACCCGGCCCTGCTGCCGCCATCGAATTTTCGCACGCCGGTTTTGGGTCTGCCCGTGCTGGTCAGTCTGCCGCCGGGGCTCAAACTTCTGCCCGGCGAAGTGGTCGATCTGGCTATCCGGTAGTTGTTGGCCGGGTGGCGCGGAGTCCTTCCCGAACCCCGCTACTTGACGTCCAGGCTCAGGTGGTTTTTCTCCAAAGTGCTGCCTTCATTCAGGGCCAACTGCGCCACCGCCTTGTTATAATCGGATAGGGCGCGGATTTCGGCCGTGCGCGCATCGGTCAGTCTTTGCTGAAGTTGGAGCACGACAAAGGGAGTGCTGACGCCATTTTGCAGTTTCTTCTGCTCAGCCTCCAGTGCCGCCTCGGCATACACGCGCGCTTCGCGGGTTGAGTTTGTCCGCTTGTAAGCGGACTGGGCCGCCTTCAGGGAATCGTCCACCTGGACGAGGACGTCCTGTTCCACTTTTTTCAATTGGAGCGCGGCCTGTTGTTTTACGGCCCGGCTGGCCCTGTAGCCGTTGCGCGCAGCCCGGTTGCCGCCCAACGGAATGCTGAACTCAACGCCGTAAGAGTAGATCGGATTGCTCTGATCGCGGATATCTCCGAAGGTGTCGCCCAGGGAATTTCTCCAGCCCTGGAGACCGTAGCCGCCAACCAGGTCCAACCTGGGGAAAATCTGATTGAAGCGGTAGCGCACAACAATGCCCTGCTTTTCCAGCTCCAGCCTCAACTGGACCAGGTCCGGCCTGCTGCCGATGGCGCTTCGCCAACTGTCCGACCGGTCGAATATGTGAGGGACTGCGATCAAGCCTTCGCCGGGCTCCACGTTCACGTCAACCCAGCTCTGGAACTCGTCGGTCATCAGGTTCTTCAAAGCGTTTTGCTGTTCTGCCAGTGCCTGCTCTGCGGCGTATAAATCCGTCTGGACGGTTTGGACCTGCGCCTCGGCCTGCTTCTCGTCCAAGGGCGGCAAGTCGCCCACCTCCACGCGCTTGCGGGTTTCCTTGAGCAACCGGGTTGCAAGTTCAAGGGCTTTTTCCTCAACCCTGATTTTTTCGCGGGCGAAAACCAGTTCGTAGAAGGTCTGTTGAACGGCGTTGATCGTATTCATGATTTTCCAACGCAATGCCATTTCGGAAATCTTCAGGTTCTTTTTGTTGACCCGGATCTTCTGACGGTACGCGTCGATCCAAAAATCCCTCAGCAACGGCTGTCGCAAGGTGATGGCGGAGATCGAAAAATACTGGTTGGTGTCGCGAATCCCGTTCGGCGGAAACAAGACGGCATCCTTTGGGCTCGGGGAAAAGTCGGTTCGGGCGCTCAGATAACTCGCGGTGCCCCCCGCGTCATAACTCAAACCGGTCGGTAACAGGCCCGTTATGCCCAGCCCCAGCGAATCGGTGGTCAACTCATACGGAGCGTCGATCCCCGGCTTTTTCGGATCGAATGTCGCCGGCTGGTTGATGAACCGCTCGCCGGCACTGGCGTTGAAGGATGGCTCGTACGCTCCGTATGCGCCGTCCAGGTTGTATCGCGCGATCTCCGGCGCAAGGCGCTCGATCTGCACGTCATAGTTGTGCAACACCGCCAGTTGAATGCACTCGCTCAAAGAAAGAAGTCGGTTGGTCTGGCCTTGAGATCGCGTGTCGGCAACGAACGTCGTGAGAAGCAGAACAAAAACGGTCTTGCGTAACATGGGGAACGCAGGCTGCACAATTCATCCGAAATCGTCAAACTTCAAACGCCGGTTTCGACCGATGCGTCCAGTCGCGCTTCTGATTTGCCATTGGCTCGCTTCCGGCTAATTTCTTTTTATGCACAACGAATTTGCTGTCGCCGCTCATTGGAAGCGCGGATTTGAAGAAGCCGGACTTCAATCCTGGGCCGAACAGTTGCGCGGCGAACTTCGCGCGCCGCGCGTCTCGCTCGGGCTGGTTTTCATGACTCCGGCATTCTTTTCTCAGGCGTCCCAGGTGCTGGAGATTCTCCGTGTCCACAGCCAGATTCCACTTCTCGTAGGATGTTCCAGCGCCGGTCTCATCGCCGGCGGCCAGGAGATCGAAGACCGGGCCGGTCTAGTGGTCGGCTTGTTCGCGTTGCCCGGCGCCGAGTTGAAGGCGTTTCATTTCACACAAGCGCAGGTGGAGGAATCCAACGGTCCCGGTTACTGGCATCTGGAAACGGGCATCAGTCCGGAGCAGACCAATGGCTGGCTGATCTTTGCCGACCCGTTCCATCTGGACGCCGAGAGCTGGCTGCGGGGTTGGAACGAAGCTTATGCGCCGTTGCCGATGTTGGGCGGACTGGCCAGCGGGGATTACAGCGAGCAAATCACGCAGGTTTATTTGAACGGCGATGTGTTTGAGGCAGGCGGCGTAGCGGTCTGCGTTGGCGGCGACGTCAAACTCGTCAGCGTGATTTCCCAGGGCTGCACGCCCATCGGAAACACCTGGACCATCACCCGAGTCGAACGCAACGTCATTCACGAGATCGCGAACCGCCCGGCTTACGAAGTCCTCGCCGAAACCTTCGCTGGACTCCGCGCCGCCGAAAAGACGAAAATGCAAGGCAACCTGTTCGTGGGTCTGGTCATCAACGAGTATCTGGAGGAATTTCAACGCGGTGATTTTCTGGTTCGCAACCTGCTTGGCGCCGACCCGCGTTCGGGCGCCATCGCCGTCGGCGCATTTCCGCGCACCGGGCAGACGATTCAATTTCAACGACGGGACGCCGCGGCCGCGACCGAAGACATGCTGGCGTTGCTGTCGCGCGCGAAAGAAAAGCTCGGCCAGGCCACGATTTACGGCGCCTGCCTCTGCAGTTGCAACGGGCGCGGCCACCGCCTTTTCGGCCAGCCGAACCACGATGCGGGTTTGATTCAGCAAAAGTTGGGCCCGTTGGGTTTGACCGGCTTTTTCTGCAACGGCGAAATCGGGCCGGTCGGCGACCGCAATTTTCTGCACGGCTACACGGCTTCGTTGGCGCTCTTCGTGAAGAAATGATTGGAATGGACTGTGGAAAAGCAAGCGGCCCGACAACCACATCCCGGTCAAACGCAACCGTGCCTTATTTATCCTCTGACTTCAATCCTTGAGCCGCTGGAACCGGCGACATTGTTCCCGCGTCTCCAGCCGCTTGAAGTCGAGTTGGGGAGCGGCGACGGCTCGTTCATCGCGCAATATGCGCAACTGCATCCCGAGCGGAATTTTCTGGCCGTGGAACGGCTCCTCGGACGGCTGCGGAAAATCGACCGCAAAGGGCTGCGCGCCGGCCTGGCCAATCTGCGTCTGGTGCGCATCGAGGCTTCTTACCTGCTCGAATATTTACTGCCGCGCGAATCGCTGCGCGCCTTGCACGTTTATTTTCCCGACCCCTGGCCGAAGCGGAGGCATCGCCAAAACCGATTGGTCAACGCCCGCTTCACGGAGCTGGCGCGCCAGGTCCTGGCGCCCTGCGGCGTGGTTTATTTGCGGACCGATGACGAAGATTACTTTGCGCAGATGACCGCGGCCTTCGCCGCGAACACGGATTTTTCCCTTGCGGAAATGCCGGCTGAGCTGAGCCGCATCATGACCGACTTTGAAAAAGATTTTCTGGCTAAAGGAGTGAATACACTGCGCGCGGCTTACCAGCGTCGTTGATGCCTAAACATCGATGACCGGCCCGTCCCCGTCGCCTCCGCCCGAACGAGGTTTGCCGCGGCGAAATTCGATCCGGCTGTCGCCGGTGCCGGTGATCGAGTTCAGCACCAGCGAAACCAGGCTGATGATAAGCGAACCCCAGAAAGCGGCCCGGAAATCGGCGACCACAAATGATTTCATCAGGTGACCTACAAAATAGAGCAGGAGCGCGTTGATCACGAGCGCAAACAGTCCCAGGGTAATAATGACCAACGGCAGCGACAGCAGCCAGAGCAAAGGACGCAGCGACGCGTTGAGAATGCCGAGCAACAGCGAGGCCGCGAACAATGTGGTGATGCTGTCACACTCGATTCCAGGGACGATTTTTGCCGCGACCATCACGGCGACGGTGTTGATGAGCCATCGCTGCAAGAAACGTTTCAGGGACTCAGACATTCTATTTGGCCGCCTGCCGCTGCGGCGTCTGACCGTCATGCTTCTCCCAACCATTTAATCAGCCTGCGACAAACTCGGAAAACGCATTGGTGCGAGGGTGTGATGTTATGCGCGGGAAGACAAGCCGGCATTTGACGATTCCTTTCGAGCCCGCCGCCCGGTGTCGGGCCCGATTTGGAGAAAACGGACAGGCGGTAGAAAATTCAGAGTGATGCGTTCGATCCCCGCCGGCTTCAGGCAAAACTGCCCGGGACGCAGTGTGATTTCTTCGTTTGTGTGTTGGATGGTCAGGCGCCCCTCCAAAACGCCGATGATCCTCAGGTGCGGATGGCGCGTGCTGATCGGGCCGCTTCTGCGATCCACCACCTCTTCCACGGTAAATGGCGGACCCTTCACCAGAACCCGCAATTCAAAGGCTTCGCCTTCCTCGATCCGCAGTTCGCCTTTGGTCAGCGCCGGCTCGAAATCGCCGAAGTCAATGCACTCCAATGACTGCTCCACGTGCAGCTCGCGCGGTTTGCCGTCCAGACCAGGTCGGTTCCAGTCGAATACGCGGTAGGTCGTGTCGGAGTTCTCCTGGATTTCAAAAATCACAATGCCAGCGCCGACCGCGTGCACGCGTCCGCTCGGCAGAACCATCACATCGCCCGGCTTGACCGGCACACGATGAAAGCAATCCGCCACGGTGCCGTCCGTGATTTTGTGTTGAAACTCCGCGCGCGCGACGCCGCGCCGCAGGCCGACATAAAGCTCCGCGCCCGGCTGCGCATCGGCGACATACCACAGTTCGGTTTTCGGCTCGCCGCCAAGCCGCCCGGCGACTTGCGCCGGCGGATGGACCTGGAGCGAAAGTTTCTCCCGGGCGTCGAGGATTTTGACGAGCAAGGGAAAGCGTCCGCCTTGCGAGTTGGCCGGACCGAGCAATTCCTCGGCGTGGTGCTCCATCAGCCAGCGCAGGTCTTTTCCCGCCAACGGCCCGTTCGCGATGACGCTTACGCCTTCGGGCCGGTCAGTGATTTCCCACGACTCGCCGACTGGGACGTGCGGAGGCAGTTTTTTTTGATAGAGCCGCTCCAGATTGCGCCCGCCCCAGATGCGCTCTTTGCAAATCGGATCGAACGTGAGCGGGTAGAGCATGCGTGGGTTCGAGGTTTTCAGATTTTCAGGTTCGATCGCGAAGAAAGGCGGGTTGAAGCTTCCCGAAAACTTGATGACCTGACAACCTGCCAACCGTCCTCACGCCGCCGCCGGCTGTTCCAGATAATGTCCGTACGACCGGTATTTGTCGTAGCGCCTTTTCAGTCGTTCGGCCGTGGACAGCTTGTGCAACTGCTTCAGGTGTTTGAGCAGGTGCTGTTTCAACGTCTGCGCGATCGCCGCCGGATCGTTGTGCGCGCCGCCGAGCGGTTCGGGGATGATTTCATCCACCAGGCCGAGATCGTGGAGGTCCTTGGCCGTGATTTTCAGCGCCTCGGCCGCCTTCGCAGCCGCCGCGCGGTCCCTCCAAAGAATCGCCGCGCAACCTTCCGGACTGATGACCGAGTAATAGGCGTTTTCCAGAATCAGCACGCGATCGGCCACGCCGATGCCCAGCGCGCCGCCCGAACCGCCTTCCCCGACCACCACCGCAAGGATCGGGATTTCGAATAGCATCATCTCACGCAGATTGACCGCGATGGCTTCGGCGATGTGCCGTTCTTCCGCGCCGATGCCGGGATAAGCGCCGGCGGTGTCGATGAGCGCAATGATCGGCAGCCCGAACTTGTCCGCCAGGCGCATCAACCGAAGCGCCTTGCGATAGCCCTCAGGGTGGGCCGAGCCGAAGTTACGCAAAATGTTTTCTTTGGTATCGTGCCCTTTCTGCGTGCCGATCACGACGACCTTGTGATCGCCCAGCCGCGCCAGACCGCCGACGATGGCCCGATCGTCGGAATAAAGCCGGTCGCCGTGCAGTTCGGAAAAATCGGTGAACGTCGTTTGCAGGTAATCCAGCGTGTAAGGACGCTTGGGATGCCGCGCCAGTTGCACTCGCTGCCAGGGAGTCAAATTGGAGAAAATCATCCGCCGCGTTTCCTCAATCTTTTTTTCAATCTGCGCCGCTTCCTCCTCGAAACTGATGCCGAGCGAATGGGTTTCCGGATGTTTTTTGAGCTCCTCCAATTTGCGCTGCAATTCCACGATCGGTTTCTCGAAGTCAAGATAGTGTTTCATAGCGCGCGCACGGACGTTTGATAGCGAAACTTTAATTGCCTGGTCGCGTCCGCGCAACGCCGAATTCGCAGCGGCGGGCTGGGCGACGGAGTGTTAGGGTGGCGGAGTGTTGATTTGGCCGGGAAGGAAAACCCAACACCCAACGACTCCAATCCCCCGCTTTCGCCAAAAAAAAGAGCCGGATTGCTCCGGCTCAGTGGTGATGAGGTCGCGTACGCCCTCACCCGGGCGCTCAGAAGGGTAACGAGGCCAACTGTAACGCTGTTCGAGCCTCGTTACTAACAGGACCTCTCTGCCAACCCTAGCGAACAGCGCACTGACTACCTCAGTGATAATTTGAAACTTTGACTCCGAAATCTGTTCAAAAAAATTTGCACCAGTGGAAAAGGTCCTCCGCCGCGCGTATGTGGTTAGCGTGGTGGCGGCCATCCTGGCTGCCCCGGAGGACGGCATCTTGCCACCCGGAAAGAACCCCCGGTTTTTCGGCGGTCTGCAAATAGCCGGACGATTTGCTTGTTCCGCCGGGCAGGATGCCCGGCTCGACGGCTGGCGAGACGCCGCCGCTACGCCGCTAAGCACATACCGCCGCTCTGCGGTCGGCGGGGCGCCCGTCCTGCTTTGGGATGTCGGTGAAAATAATTGTCTTGTCCCGCGACTGAAGCACTCGGGCTAGAGGCGTTTGGCCGTTTGCCGACAGTGATTCGCGCAGCGCGTTTTCTTCATCCGGCGCGCCGGGAAAAAGCGACGCCACGTGGCCGTCCTCGCCCAGCCCCAGAAAAATCAGGTCGAGCACCGGCTGGCCTGCGGCAGTCATCGGTGCGATGCGACACATCTCCGCCTTGGCCTCCGCCGCCGCGCGGTTGGGGGGAATCTCTCCCCGCACGCGATGGATCTTGTCCGGCTGGATTCGAAGTGGATCGAGCAAGTGAGTCTTCGCGAGCAGAAAATTGCTCTCCGCGTCCGTCGGCGGCACGCAGCGCTCGTCGCCCCAGAAGAAATGAACGCGATCGAGCGAGACAGACCGCGCTCGCGCCTGTTCGGCCACGGCCGTAAGAAATTTCTTTGCGACCCGCCCGCCCGACAGTGCGACGCAATAGGGCGGGTCTTTGAGGGCGGGCGCTGCCAATTCATCCAGCCAGCGCTCCGCGACGGCGCTGGCGAGCGCGTCGTCGGAAGGAAACAAAATCAATTCGTGGTTCCTCACGTGATCGGCTGCGGATTGCGCCACGCGTGACCGCGTTGCGCGAGCAGCTCGTCCGCTGCCACCGGCCCCCAGGTTCCCGCCGGATAAAATTCCTTCCCGCCCAACGATCGTCCTTCCCACGCCTGCCGAATCGGATCGACGATGCTCCAGGCAGTCTCCACCTCGTCGCGGCGAATGAAAAGCGTCGCGTCGCCCGCGATGGCCTCCAACAGGAGCCGCTCGTATGCTTCAGGGGTGTAGGCGCCGAACTCGGAGTCGTAACTGAAGTGCATCCGCACCGGTCGGATCTCCATGCTCGTGCCGGGCACCTTGCCGTTGAAGCGAAGCGAAATGCCTTCGTTCGGCTGCAGCCGAAGCGTGACGGCGTTGGCGTCGAGCTTCGGTCCGCATTGCGCCGCGAACAACACGTGCGGCGTGCGCCGGAATTGCACGCGCACTTCACTCGCGCTCTGCGGCAAATTTTTTCCCGTGCGCAAATAAAACGGAATGTTCGACCAGCGCCAGTTGTCAACGAGCAATCGCATGGCGACGTAAGTCTCGACGGTGGAATCGGGTTTAACCTTCGGCTCGTGGCGATAAGCGGGCCGCGGCTGGCCGTCCATTTCGCCCGCGGTGTATTGGCCGCGCACGACGTTCGCGTCCACCTGGCTCGCCAGCATCGGGCGGATGGACTTGAGCAGTTTGACTTTTTCATCGCGAATGGATTCAGCCTCCAGCGTTACCGGCGGTTCCATCGCCACCAGCGAGAGCACTTGCAACAGATGGTTCTGCACCATGTCGCGCAACGCGCCCGCCTCCTCGTAGTAACCGCCCCGCGTGCCGACGCCGAGTTTCTCGCTCACGGTGATCTGCACGTGGTCCACCGATTGGCGGTTCCAGAGCTGCTCAAAAATGGAGTTTGAAAAACGGAACATCAGAATGTTCTGGACCGTTTCCTTGCCGAGGTAATGGTCGATGCGGAAGATTTGTTTTTCATGAGCGAAGCGGGTCAGTTCGGCGTTCAACTTGTGCGCCGAGGCAAGATCGTGGCCGAACGGTTTTTCCACCACCACCCGCTGATCGGGTTCGGAAGCGACTTCTTTGCGCAAAAGGCCCGTCTGATGCAAATGCTCCACCACCTCGCCAAACTGGCTGGGCGAAGTCGCCAGATAAAACAGCAGATTGCGGCGCAGCTTGTCATTGCTGAAGGACGCGAGACGGTCGGCCAGCTTTTTGTAGGCTGAGGGATCGGAAATATCTCCCTGGCAGTACGAGACGTTCGTCGCAAATTCCACCCAAACCGCGTCGTCGATCGGCTTTGTGCGCGAAAACTGTTCCAGCGCAGCGCGCAGTTCCTGTCGCCAGGCCTCGTCGGTTTTTTCACGTCGGGCGAAACCGATGATGCGAAACGGTGTCGGCAACTGCTTTTCCCGGCAGAGATGGTAGAAGCCGGGAATGAGCTTGCGCGCCGTCAAATCGCCGCTGGCGCCGAAAATGACAATGGCGCATGGTTCGACGGCCTTGCGCCCGAACTCCAGCCGGCAGGTCAACAATTCATCCAAATGGTCCGCTTGTTCCATAGACGCGACACAATGGCGAAGTCGCCTCGGGGTTTCAACAACTCTCGTCGCGCGCGAAAGTGGATTCCGCGCTCCGTCCTGGCGTCCCTCACCCGGGCGCTCCCTCCGGGCGAGGGAATTCCAAATTCCATCGGGACTGTGAAAATTCCGGCGTGTTCGGATCGTTTTTGAACCGTGCGTCCTGGGCCAATCGGCGAGGGCGCCGATTGGAGCGCCCGAGGCGGGCGCGGTCCCGGGAGTCATCGGTGAGTGCACGGGGCCTACCGGCGTGCGGGCCGTCCATCACTTTGCTTGCGCCTCCACCAAAGCATCAGTTCCAGGCCGGTGCGGTTTGGATACGATCGCGGCACCCATTCGCTCAACAAATCGAAATACGGCGAAAATCTTTTTAGCAGTTCACCGCGCGTCGTGCCGAACGGCGGGCCGTCCTCGTCGGCAATCAGGTAGTTCACGGCGAGATAATTTCCGTCCGGTCTGAGCCAGCGCAGCACAGCCTTCACATAGTTGTCGCGGTCGCGCGGATCAATCGCGCAAAACAGAGTGTGCTCGAAGACCCAGTCGAAGAGAAACGGCGGTTCGTCCTTGAGAAAGTCGTCGAGCGCAAACCGGGCTTTCAGTCCGGCGGCAGCCGTGCACTTTTTTGCCAGTTGGATGGCCGACGGCGCGATATCGTAACCGACCGCGTCGAACCCGTCCCTGGCCCACGCGCGCGCGTCGTGCCCCATCCCGCAACCCGGCACGCAAACGGTGCCGCGTTTTAACTCCGGATGCGCGGCCAGAAAATCGACGAGCCCCGGCGAAGCCTCGCCTTTGTCCCAGGGCGTGTCTTTGGCCTGGTAACGTCCTTCCCAGTAGTTTCCGTTTAGGATTGGCATCGAACCGCGAAGGGTAAGGTTTACGATTTCAAGCAGGTCCGACATTCCCACACAAATCCTGCTCAGGCTTGAGCGGAAGAACAACTTCAACACCCTCGAACGGAAGCACACAAATGGAAACGACATTGCGCCTTCCGAAAAGGGTCTTCACAAATTCCTCCGATACCAATCCAGCGCGGCATCGAGGCCTCGTTCGATCCGGTGTGTCGGCGCGTAACCAATCAGGCGGCGAGCTTTGGAGATATCGGCTTGCGAATGGCGCACGTCACCCGGGCGGAAGTCGCGGTAAACCGGCTGGTAGCGTTTCAGATGCGGGTAATACAACAACAAGCGTTCACGCAGCAGCGCGAACAATTCGTTCAGACTCGTGCGTTCGTTGACCGCGACGTTATAGACCTGGTTGACGGCTTTCGGGTTCGTCGTCGTGGCCGCGAGCAGATTCATTTGCACCGCGTTATCGACGTAACAGAAGTCGCGGCTGGTCTTACCATCGCCGTTGATCTGCACGCGCTGGTTTTTCATCATGGCCGCGATCCATTTGGGAACGACCGCGGCGTAGGCTCCGTTCGGGTCCTGGCGCGGACCGAACACGTTGAAGTAGCGCAGGCCGATGGTCTGCAGGCCATAGCAGCGGGCGAAAACGTCCGCGTACAGCTCGTTCACGTGTTTGGTGACGGCGTAGGGCGACAGCGGTCTGCCGATGATGTCCTCGATTTTGGGCAACCGGGGATGGTCGCCGTAAATCGCGCTGCTCGACGCGTAAACGAAGCGTTTCACTTTGTGGTCGCGGGCGGCCACCAACATGTGGACGGAGCCGGTCAGGTTGCAGGCATTGGAAGTGAGCGGGTCTTCAATCGACCTCGGCACGGAACCGAGCGCTGCCTGATGCGAGACGAAATCCACCCCCTGACAGGCGCGTTGGCAGGTTTTCAAATCGCGGATGTCGCCGCTGATGAATTTGTAGTTTTTCCAGCACGCGGGTCCGACCTGTTTTTTGACTTCCTCGAGGTTCCATCTGTTCCCGGTCGAGAAATTATCCAGGCCGACGACCCTTTGCCCGAGCTTGAGCAGTGTTTCGACAATGTTCGAGCCGATGAACCCGGCCGCGCCGGTCACCAGCCAGATCTTTGGTTTTGCTTCCAGTTCGATCTTCAGTTTTTCGTAGGAGGTCATTTCCCGTACACCGCCGGGCACACTTCGTCTCCGTCAATTCGCAGCGCCTTTTCGCGTCAGCAAATCTAAAAATCCTTCGATCATTTGAGCAAGAGAGAGTAAGCGAACGAGGCTTGGACAAGGAAGAAAAAATGGACCTTTCAGGCTCTCCCGCCCTTCGGTCCCCCTCCCCCACCGAGGGGGGAGAGGGATGGGTGAGGGGGGTGGCCGGCAGGTTCAGGGGCGCAAGGCGCGCACAAAGTTCGGGGGATTCTCTCCCCTCATCCGATGATGAGGGGAGAGGGCAGGGTGAGGGGAGTCCGTGGGCATTCGACAATCGGTTTCATTTCGGAACTTTCTTTTGGCTAGGGAGTCTGCGTTGCCAGTCGGGCCCGGTAGAAGCGCAGGTTGAAAGATTTGGCCTGCGAATCCACACCGACGGTGGCGCCATTCATCAGCGTGTTCGTGCTGATCGAGATCCAGTCCTTCAGGTCCGTGGAGGCTTCGATGACTGTCGCGTTTCCATCCGGCCCCTCGAGGTGAAGCACGAACTGGCGATTAGGAGTTTCGCCCGTGGACGTGTCCGAGGGCGATGTTTGGTCCTCAACCAACTCGGCAGAGCGGATGAACAAAGCAACCTCGTTTGTTGGGGCGCTGGCAAGCGTAATGTCGATCGAGTCCGAGGTGGAAGCGGCCGCGCGGTCGTCGGTGGCAACAGCGCTCAAGCTATGCGTGCCGACGGTCGCGTTGGTCCAGAGCAGACTGTAAGGCGGGTTGCTGACGACGCCCAGGGAATTGGTGCCGTCCAAGAATTCCACCTGCACAATCGCGCCGTCCGGATCGCTGGCATCGGCCTGCAGAGTCACGGGTTGAGGCATTTGCAGGATGCTGCCGTTGGTCGGGCTGAGCCATTGCACTATCGGTGGTTGGTTGGGGGGCAAGACGCTCAACAGCGTCGTGTCGGAGGTGGTGGAACCGCCGCGGTCGTCGGTGGCAACAGCGCTCAAGCTATGCGAACCGACGATCGCGTTGGTCCAGAGCAGACTGTAAGGCGAGTTGCTGACGACGCCCAGGGAATTGGTGCCGTCCCGGAATTCCACCTGCACAATTGTGCCGTCGGAATCGGTCGCCATCGCCTCCACAGTTACTGCTTGTGTCGGCGCGACGGTGAATCCGTTTGTCGGGTTGAGGATTTGCACGACCGGCAATTGGTTTGGCGGCAGCACAGTCAGAGTCATCGTGTCGCTCGCCACTTGGCTTCCCCGGTCATCTGTTGCCACCGCGCGGAGTTCGTACGTGCCTTCTGTTTGGGGGCCCCAAGTCAATTGAAACGGGTCATTTGTCGCGATTCCGACGCTGTCAGGGCCGACGAAATACTCCACTTGGGCTACACGACCGTCTGGATCGCTGGCGTTGACTTGCAGAACTACCACGTGCGGCGACTGAAGGATCGTTCCGCCTTCCGGAGCGAGCCATTCCACCGCAGGGGGCAGATTGGGAGCCTGAAGCGTGATGGTGATCGGTTGAGTCGCAACACTGGCGCCCCGATTGTCCGTCGCCACGACACTTAACACATGAGTGCCGGGGCTAATGTCGTCCCAGGTAATGGCGAGGTCACCATTCGTGAGCGCGCCGATGCAGTTGGTGCCGTCCAGAAATCTCACCAGCACGAGGTTGCCATCGGGATCACTCGCGTTGACTGCCAGCGGCACCGGCTGCGATGATTCCAACACCAGGTCGTTCGTCGGGCTGGCCCACAACGGATTCAAGATTGCGCAATGTGATGGTGATGTTGGCCACGCCAGCAGCGTCGCTGGCGATGTTGAAATTCAGATTGCCCGTCGGGGCGGGACTGACGTAGTCGATCGTCAAGTCGGTGATGAGGTTCGTGTTGTCGCAGTCGGCCGAGAAAACGAGCGAATTTGTGCGTGTGAACGTGGGGGGCTGAATGCCGGTTAATGGGACGAGCTGCCTGCCAGCGTTCGTGTCCAGAACCAGATCGTTGATAGGATCGAAGTCCGGAGGCAGTGAATCAAGGATGACAGACAGTGCGCTGGTGGAAATCTTGTGATCGTTATGCGTGTCATCCGAAAAGAAATCATAGGCTCCACTGCCGATCTGTGCGACTTTCGCTTTCACTGTTTCCGTCCAGTTCGTGTAACGCGGCCCGTAAAAGCAACATGAGTCGTAAAGGTTAAGAATTTGAAACTGAAGACGATTGGTGCCGCACGCTCCCATCGCATAAAGTTCTTCGAAGTTGGCGATGCGATAAAGGCCAGGGTCGTTCTGCTCGGCGTCTCCCAGTCCCTCGCAGCCCACGCGGAGGTAGTTTGGAACGCTGCCGGCCACCGGATAGCTTCTTTCAATGCGAGGGTCCAGGGCCGCATAAACAGTCGTCGTCCAGCCGCCTCCCGACAATCCGGTCATGTAAACCGATTTGTACGCGTAGGTGTCCTCTGCATAGTTCACAGCGCTGATGATTGGCTCGAAGAAAAACCGAAAGGGTCGGTCGAGATAGTAAATCATCGCGTCATGCGAATCCAGCACGCCTGTACCCGCCCCGGGAACCGCGACGCGGGGAGGACCATATTCGTTATATACCGGCATCGAAAACGCCAGAACCGAATAGCCGGCTTTCAACAGCTCGGGAATCACCAAACCGGGAGGCATGCCTGAACCGTTGAAGGCATCCTCGTGTTCAAAACCGCCCCCCGGCTCATGGCCGGCGTGATAAATGAAAAGCCGCCCGTTGCCGCGAATGGGATGAAAGTGATAAACGCGCGATTTAATCCCGTAGTCCATGCGGAACGTATAGAGATCGATACGGGCGAGATTGCCCTGCTCGTTATACAGACCCGAGTAAACCGAATCACTGATATTGGTTCGAATGTCAGCCGGCGTTCGATTTGCGGGCCAGCCCTCTTCGCCCCAGATGTATTGAATCAGGGCTTGCCGCTTCAGTTCAACATCGTTGACGTTCGTAACTTCAATCGAGTTGGCCGTCCAGATTCTGAATTCCTTGGTCGTCGGCGGAGCGATGCCGTCGCTCGCTTCCAGAACGACTTCGTCTCCCTCCGGCCCTCCGCGCCGGGGCGTGCCCGAAAGCAGGCGTGTGACAGGATCGAAGGAAAGCCAGGGCGGCAGTACCAGCGCGGTCACCTGCAAGCTGTCATCCGGATTCGGATCGGTCACATTCACCGCGTAAGAGTAAAGCTGATAAGGTTGCGCGATAATGGGGGCATTGCCCACGAACTCCGGCGGTTGATTTCCATCATTCACCATCAACGTGAAAACCGAACTCGCAGCGAGGCCAGCCGAATCGGTCACGGCAAGAGTGATGTCACATATTCCAGATTGATCGGTTGCCGGCCGGATGGTCACTGTGCGGTTCGTGCCTGCGCCATCGAACAGAATATTCTCGTTCGGAATCAGATTGGTGTCCGAAGACGCAGCCGAAAGATTCAGCACTCCATCCGAAGCTCCTCCGTCGATCGTGAAGCTTAACGGTTTTGTGGATGTGTTTTTATCAATAACTTGGCGCTGAATGGCGCTCAGGGTCGGAGGCGTTTGCCCGGCATCGACAACCGTCAGCGTAACGCGGACGCCGACGGCCCAGCCAGCTTCATTGAAAACGACAACCTGGTACTCACCCGCGTTGTCCTCCGCCGCGTTCATCAGAGTGCAAGCGGCGTTGGTGCCGTCCGGGAGTGGGTACCCATTGAACCACCATTGATATGCGAGATGGTCGCCCTTGGCCGTCACACTGAACGTCGCGCTGCTGTTCTCTGTCACGGTCTGGCTCACGGGCTGAACGGTAATCACTGGCACTAGACTCGCTCCAACCACCGTCAGCGATGCGAGCGTGCTGGCGACGAAACCGGCCGGATTGGAGACGAACACCTCGTAAGAACCCGCGTTGCCCGAGCCGGCATTAGTCAGCGTGTAAGTGGCGTTCGTGCCGTCAGGAATGGAGTGCCCGTTGAATGCCCATTGATAGACAAGATTGTCGCCCGTTGCCGTCACGCTAAAAGTCGCGCTGCTGTTCTCCCCCACACTCTGGCTCTCGGGCTGGACGGTAATCACAGGCGCCTGATCCATCTCAACAAATGTTAAGTGGGCAACTGTGCTCGCCATCCAATACGCCTCGTTGTAAACGACAACCTGGTAATCTCCCGTGTCGCCTGCCTCGACATTCATCAAGGTGTAACTGGCATTGGTGCCGTCGGACAGTACATGCCCGTTGAACCACCACTGGTAGGAAGGGTTGTCGCCAGAAGCGGTCACCGAAAAGGTGACGTTGCTGCCGCTGGAAACGGTTTGGCTTTCTGGCTGGGAAAGGATCTGCGGCTCACTGACCGTCGCCTCGGATCGCAAGGGCATGCCCAGGAGTGCGAGAAGCGTGGCAAGCAGAAGCGAGTAAAGGGCCTTCGCGCCACGAAATCCAACCCAAGGCGGAAAGGAACGCGGTGGCGTGATGGTTGAGGCAAACTTATGCCAATGTGAAGCGGCGCTTCTTTGCGCTTTCGACCAGAGCGGGAAAACCAGGTCAGGCTGATGGGGGCGTGTTTTAGGCGCGGAACTACTCTGTCGCATAAGCGCCTCGCAAAAGCGCAAATGCGTTCGAGCGAACCCATGAAGGAATAGGCCGCCGGAGACAACCGGTGGCACTCTGGTCGCCTTGGTGGGCTGGGGTCAGCCCCACGGCGGCCTTTATCTCCCGGATGCAGACGGCTTGGTCTGTTTTTCCTGCAGTCATTTTTCGCTCGCGCATTCGCGCGATTGAGCGCGCTAAAGCTCCCACCGTGCCGCGCACCTTTGCGAAACGTGAAATGGCGCTAAACGAAGGGGTTGCAGAAACGGGGCGCAATATGTCGGACGCAAAAACGGAGGGGGCTGACGGTTGCCTAATGCGGAACTTTCGTGCGTTATCGCCGGACAACTGAACGAACAGGGTCCGGGTCGTCAAAGCGATAGCTAATCAATTCCCAACCTGGGTGGGTCAAATTTCGCGTGCATTGGTCCTGCAATGCGCCTGCGACTCAAAGGCTAAACAATTTCCAGTTCCGTCGCGTCGATCTTTACGGCGGCGGCCTGGGAGATGAAATCCAGGCGAAGGAGCACGAGCGTCGTTCCCGCGCGCTGTTCAACCGAGCCTTCCAGTCCGCGCAACGGACCGGATTTGATCCGCACCCGACTGCCGGCGGAAATCTGCGGCGCCAGGCGGACCTCCAGGCCCGTTTCCAGCGCACGCAGGATGTCCGCCAACTGCTGCGCGAACGTTTCCTGGTCCGGCACGTCCAGCAGGTTGGCGACGTAATCGCTCTGGTAAACCTTTTGACGCTGGTGCGTCAGCAATTGGAGAAATACATAGCCGGGAAAAAGCGGCTTCTGGAATGCGACGGTTTTGCCGCGATATTTGTGCACGGCGCGGTAACAGGGCAACGTCACAAGAAATCCCTCGCGCTGGCAGTAGTCCGCCAGTTTCTTTTCGCAGCGGGGACGCGTGTGCGCGACGTACCAGAACACTTCGTTCGTTGTCATTCGTGACGGTCGATAACTGACAAACCGCGGCCAGCGAGGCAAGCGGCAAATGTCATTGGCCCTCGACGCCGCCGCGATCATTCAGTATCAATGGACTGGCATGCAAAATCTGGTCGAAGACTTTCTGCAATATCTGCGCCACGAACGCGGCCAGTCCGGACACACCCAGAAGACCTACGCGGCGTTGCTCGGCAAGTTCGTTCATTGGGCAAAAAAACAAGGCTTGAATGACTGGAAGGCAGTGAAGTTGTCGCATCTCGATAGCTTTCTCCAGCATGAGCGGGAACGGACGCCGGCGAATCGGCCGGAAGGCTCGCAAAGAAAACTGAGCGGCGAAAGCGTTTATCTGGAAATCGCCGCGTTGCGGGCGTTTTATAAGTTCTGTGAGAACGAACGACACCTGCCGATGAACATCGCAGAGAACCTTTCCTTGCCGCGTCGCTGGAAACGGCTGCCCCATGCGCTGACGGACGCTGAAATGCGAAAACTGCTGACACCGCTCCAACCTGAAACGCCGGAATCGCTCTGCGACCAAGCCGTTCTGGAACTGGCCTACGCCTCGGGACTGCGATTGGCCGAGCTGCGGAGCGTGCGTCTCGAACAACTTCATCTGGACGCCGGATTCATCAATGTCGTCGGCAAAGGAAACAAAGAACGCGTCGTCCCGGTTGGCCGCAAAGCGGTCGCGGCGTTGCAACGTCATCTGGAAGCGGGGCGCCCCAAACTGATTACCGGGCGTTCGCCAGGCAATGTGTTCCTGACCAGGCGCGGTACGCCGTTCGCGCCCGTGACGCTCTGGTTGCGGATCAAGCGGCGCGTGCGGCTGGCCGGCGTTTCGCGCAACGTCACGCCCCACATGCTGCGGCACAGTTTCGCCACGCACCTGCTGGAGCATGGCGCGGACCTGCGTGTGATTCAGGAGTTGCTTGGTCACGCGAGCATCGCGACGACGGAGATTTATACGCACGTGGCCGGACGCCGGCTGCGCGAAGTGCATCGGAAATTCCATCCCCGAAGCTAGACCGATTGCCGAGATATGTCTCCGAAAAAGACTGCGCCACACGCCAGGGACGCCGCCCACCGCGTTTGGTTTCTTTCCCGGCAGAGAAATCAACCAGACGATTCAGCGACAGGCCGGGTGCTTCTGCCGCGCTACAGCGTGTTCCCCGTTAACCGCTCGTAAGCTTCGATGTATTTGTCCCGCGTTCTGGCGACCACATCCGGCGGCAGTTCCGGCGCCGGCGGTGTTTTGTTCCAATCGAGCGTTTCGAGGTAATCGCGAACAAACTGTTTGTCGAAGCTCGGCTGGCTGCGGCCCGGCTGGTATTGGTCCGCTGGCCAGAAACGCGAGGAATCCGGCGTCAGCACCTCGTCAATGAGGATCAGGTTCCCTTCGTGCAGCCCGAATTCAAACTTCGTGTCCGCGATGATGATCCCGCGCTGGCGCGCGTATTGCCTGGCGACCGTGTAAATCTGCAGACTCAGGTCCCGCACGCGTTCCGCCACCTCGGCGCCCACGATCTGCGCCGCCTGCTCGAAGGAGATGTTGATGTCGTGGCCGGTTTCCGCTTTGGTGGCCGGTGTGAAAATCGGTTCCGGCAATTCCGAAGATTCAACCAGGCGTGGTGGCAATTTGACGCCGCAAACAGTCTGGTTTTGGCGATATTCCTTCCAGCCCGACCCGGCGAGGTAACCGCGCACGACGCATTCGATCGTCAGCGGCCGGGCTTTCTTCACGATCATCGCGCGCCGGGCCAACTTGCTTTCGTAAGGCTTGAGCAGCGGCGGCAACGGGTCCACCGCCCGGGCCAGACGGTGGTTGGGCACGATGGCCGTCAGCTGATCAAACCAGAAGTGGGAAATCTGCGTCAGCACCACCCCTTTGAGCGGGATGCCGTTGGGCATGATGCAATCGAACGCGGAAATGCGGTCCGTGGCGACCATCAGCAGGTAGTCGTCGAGGTCGAAAATGTCGCGGACCTTGCCGCTTTTGACTTTTTTGATCCCGGGCAAATCAATGTTGAGCAACGGCTCGGCCAACACCGGGCTGGAACGGACTTTGAATTTCTTGTTCGCGGTTGGCATCGGATTGCTGCGTTTTCAAACGCGACGGGTGAGCATCCTCACGTCGCGCGACGCAGTC
>QHNT01000359.1 GCA_003218515.1 Verrucomicrobiota bacterium
TGACCGTGCATGGCCGAACGGTCGCCGAGATGTATGGCAGCGAAGTGCATTACGATCACATCAGCCGGGCAGTGGCGCAGTTGCCGTTTCCCGTGCTGGCCAACGGCAATGTTTATTCCGCGCAAAAAGCGGACCAGGTGCTGCGACTCACCGGCGCAAAAGGGTTGATGATCGGCCGCGGCGCGATTCGCAATCCCTGGCTGTTTCACCAGATCCGCCAGCATCGGCGCGGAGAGACCGTTTTTGTTCCCACCGGCCATGACGCCCTGGCGTACGTGCGGGCGCTCTACCATACGGTTTGCCCGCCGGACGCGCGCGAGATTTCGCACGTGCAGAAGATGAAGAAATACATGAACTACCTCGGCGCGGGCGTGGAGCCGACCGGAAAGTTTCTGCACCAAATCCGTCGTGTGACGACCCGGGCGGAGTTCTTCCGCGTCTGTGAGGACTTCCTCGATCACGATCAGCCAATGCCGCTGGAGCCGTTTCAAGTGGAAGCGCGTGAAGTTGGAACGTCATGAAGCGGCAAGGCCAGTGCCGCGTCAGATGCTCATCGCCTTCCACAAACCTTACGGTGTGATTTCGCAATTTTACTGGGCGCAGGTGGAACGAGTTCCGACGGGGGAGAGCCTGGGCAAACTGGAACGCGGCATCTTGATTCAAGGACGAAAAACTTTGCCGTGTCGCGTGTGGTTGCTGAAACCGCAGCCGGAACTGCCTCCCCGCGATCCACCGATCCGCTTTCGCAAGACAGTTCCCACTTGCTGGATAGGTTTGGAACTGGTCGAAGGGAAAAACCGGCAAGTGCGGCGGATGACCGGGGCTATCGGATATCCGACGCTGCGGCTCCTACGGGTGCAAATCGGCGATTTCAGGTTGAACGATTTGACGACGGGCAAATGGAGGATTTTGAACGAGCGGGAGCGTGGTTTGGTTTTGCAACCGATGCGCCGACCCGCCTCGGTCGGGCGGAGTTCCACCTCCACGCTGACTCCGAATACCAGGCGGGCGCGGGCGGAACCACGCCGGCCCAAATGATCCAACGAAGCACCGGCAAATTCTCTTTTCTTTCGCGCCAGTCGCCTTACGCTACCGCGCCATTGGCAACATGGGTTTGCGATTTTTCAACACCTTGACGCGTGCGGTCGAGGAATTCGCGCCGCTCGACCCGGCCGGCAAAAAGGTCGGCCTGTACTGCTGCGGGCCGACGGTGCACGACTTCGCGCACATCGGCAATTTCCGGACATTCGTCTTCGCCGACCTGGTCAGGCGCTATCTGGAATTCAAGGGTTACATCCTCACCCACGTGATGAACATCACGGATGTGGAGGACAAAATCATCAAGCGCGTCCGCGAGTCCGGCAGCTCGCGCGAGGAATACACGGCCGGATACGAGGCGGAATTTTTCAAAGACTTCGACGCGCTCGGCTGCAGCCGTCCGCAGCACACCCCGCGCGCGACCGGGCACATCGGCGACATCATTTCGCTGATCGATAAATTGATCGCCCGCGGCACTGCCTACAAAGCTGCGGACGGTTCGGTCTATTTCAGCATCGAAAAGTATCGCGGCTGCGGCTGCCAGTACGGGCAGTTGGTGAAGCTGAATTTCGATGAAATGCGACCGGGCGAACGCGTGAGCAGCGACGAATACGCGAAGGAATCCATCGCCGATTTCGCCCTCTGGAAAGCGCGCGCGCCGGAGGATGGCCAGGTGTTCTGGCCGAGTCCCTGGGGCGAGGGCCGGCCGGGCTGGCACATCGAGTGCAGCGCGATGAGCATGAAGATCCTTGGGCCGAGCTTTGACCTGCACCTCGGCGGCGAGGACCTGATTTTTCCGCATCACGAGGATGAAATCGCCCAGAGTGAGGGCGCAGGCGTGCAGAGGGCGGGGGAACGGTTCGTGAAATACTGGCTGCACGGCGCGCATCTGATGGTCGAGGGGAAGAAGATGAGCAAGTCGTTGGGGAATTTTTTCACGCTGCGCGAATTGATTGAGAAAAAAAAGTTCACCGGACGCGAGGTGCGTTATTTGTTGCTTCAGGCGCATTACCGCGAGTCGTTCAACTTCACGCTCGACGGCTTGCAAAGCGCGCGCACGGCGCTGGCGCGGATTGATGAGTGCGTGGGAAAACTTCAGGAACTTACCGGCGATACCATCTCCCTTGCCGACCGAACCGTTATTGAAGAATTTATGGCGGCGCTCGACGACGATCTTAACGTTTCTTCCGGTTGGCGTGTGGTGTTTGACTGGGTCAAAGCAACCAATAAAGCTTTGGCTGCGGACACATTATCGCTGGGCGGGGCGAAGACTGCTCTGGCAACCTGGTACAAAATGCGGGAAGTTTGGGGCTTGCAAGCAGGAAAACGTTCTTCAAAAGTTTTGGCCGAAGCTGTGTCGTCGAGCCCGGGTCATCTCACTATCCCCATCCAGGACGTATCAACCGAGAATCTGTCGCAAGACATCGCCGACCTGGTCTTGGAGCGGCACAGAGCTAAAATTCAGAGAGACTTCAAGCGCGCCGATGCGATTCGCAACGAGTTGAAGGCCAAAGGTTGGGCGATTGAGGACACGCCAAAAGGGTCGAGATTGAAGCGGCTCTGAGCCGTCGCTGATCAAGGTCTCTCCAAGAGTCAGCAAATTTCCTCGTCAAAACGCGGCGCGCACGCTAGACTCTCAAAGTTTGATATGAATGTTCGCTCCAAATTCCTCGCTTTTCTCGTCGGCTGGTCGGTCGCAGCACCGCCGCTTGCTTTTGGACAGACCGAACCCCCTGCCTCCACCAATGCACCAGCCTTACGCACACCGCCTGCTTTGCCGCCGCTGCCGCCGGCACTTCAATTACCGACCAATTTTCAGCAAATCATCCGTGCCAGGCAAATCACGAACCAGCAGCGGCGCCTGCAGGCAATTCAGGGGGCGACCGACGCCACAGGCGTGACCGCCGTAGCCCGTATCACGAACTTCACCGCGCAGCCAGCGCGGCCGCCGTCGTTTCCGGTTTCGCCGCTGGCCAATCGGCCCGTGCCGGTCGTGGCGCAACCCTTGCCGCTGGTCGCGGACGCCGACGTAAAGGAGTACACGGCCAAACCCGGCGAAACGAACGCCCAATTTACTTTCACCCTGACCAACCCCTCGACGAATGCCGTGACGATCAACGACGTGCGCGCGTCGTGCTCCTGCACGGTGGCGAAGCTGCCAAGCCGGCCGTGGGTAATCGAGCCGGGCACCAACGGCCAGGTCCACGTGACAGTCGATCTCCGCGGCAAGCGCGGCCAGATCACCAAGCTGGTTTACGTTTACGGCGCAACCGGCACCAAAACGCTCACGGTGAAAGTGAACATTCCCGACGTTCCGCCCGGCGCCATCGCCGACCGCGCCAAGAACATCCAGATCGCGACGGCCGACCGGCAGGCGGTTTTCAGAAACGATTGCGCCCAATGCCACGCCGAACCCGCGCTAGGCAAGAATGGCGAAGCGCTTTACCTGGCGGCCTGCGCCAATTGCCACGACTCGGAGCATCGCGCTTCAATGGTCCCGAACTTGCACGCGTTGAACCATCCGACCGACCGCGAGCATTGGAAGAACTGGGTCACGCACGGCAAAGCCGGAACGTTGATGCCGGCGTTCGCCAAAGCGGAAGGCGGTCCGCTGGGCGACGAGCAAATCAATTCGCTGGTGGACTACCTGGTGGAACACATCCCTTCGCGACCGGCTGCTGCCCCCGCTGCTCCCGCGTCGAAGCTGCCCGCCTCGGAATGAGGTCCCGTTGCCGCGTCTTCCTTTCCGGCGCGCACAGCGTCGCCTGAGATGAAAGGCCTCTTCATTACATTCGAAGGCACGGAGGGAAGCGGCAAATCCACCCACATCCAGTTGCTCGCGGAACGGCTGCGCACGATGAATCGAACCGTCCGCGTGCTGCGCGAACCCGGCGGCACGCCGATTGGCGAGGAAATCCGCCACACGCTCAAGCACAGTCAGCAGAATCATGCGATGACAGCAGAGGCCGAACTGCTGCTGATGAGCGCCAGTCGCGCGCAGCTTGTGCGTCAGGTGATTCGGCCGGCCTTGGCGGCGGGTGAAGTGGTTTTGTGCGACCGCTTTTACGACTCAACGATTGCGTATCAAGGTTACGGTCGCCAGCTTGACCTGAACCTGGTGCGGGCGGTCATAGAATTTGCGGTTGGGGAGACGCGCCCCGACCTGACCCTCCTTCTCTCGGTGCCCATAGAAGTCAGTGAGACGCGGCGCCTGGCTCGACAACAAACCATGTTACTCGACGTGCCAGTTCGTGCCAAAAAGTCGGAGGGTCACGCGAAATTGCCTTTTAACCAGCCGTTGCGCGACCGAATGGAAGAGGCCGACCGCGGCTTCTTTGAGCGGGTTGAGCATGGCTACAAAACCATTGCCGCCGCTGAGCCGCGGCGCGTATGTGTGATTGACTCGACCCGGCCGTTGGAAGTAGTGAAGGCCGCCGTTTGGCAACGGGTCGAACCGTTGCTGCCTGAGGCCCAAGGCGGCTGACACGCCGTTGACAAGGCCCGTCATTCCGCTACCGTGGCTGCCTCATTCTTAAAGAAAACTTGATTTTATGCCGAATACCAAGTCCGCCGAACGCCGCCTGCGTAACAGCACGCGCCGGCACCTCCACAACCAGAGCATCAAGTCTCGCCTCAAGACGCTGGAGAAAGCATACCTCGCCCTGGTGACGGCGGGGAACAAAAACGAGGCGTCCGCGGCCCTCCGAACGGTCGCGGCGGCCTTCGACAAGGCGGCCAAGAGCGGCGTGCTGCATCCGAACAACGCCAGCCGCAAGAAATCGCGGCTCTCCCTTCGGCTGACGCGGATCAAGTGAAACGCTTTTCCAGCGGGATCGAAAGGCTTCTCTGAACGGCGCCTTTTGTTTCGCCGCCGGACAGGCGATTAGAGCAATTGCCAAAATAAATTTCCGAAAAGGTGGGCGACGACCTGCGGGTCGTCGCGGCAAACCGGCAGGTTTGCCCCACCATTTCGGAAATTACTTTTGGCAACCTGTATAGCAGTCGCGGAGAGCGGCAGGGGCGCCGTGGCGCATCCTCAACCTTTGAAAACGATCATCACGCCGAAATCGGTCAGCAATTTCTGCGAGCCGATGTCCAGATGGGTGTAGGCAAATGTGTTGATGCTGATGATGTTTTCCTGGCCGATTTTGGCGAGGAACTCACTGACGACTTTGTCGAAGTTATCGTGCCCCAGCTCCATGCAATCCGTTCGCCGGATCGTTCTGACGCGCATTTTTTTCTCGGTATCCTTGGCGGTGACTTCGAGCGGCGGCGGCGGTTTTTGAATCAGCGCCTCCGTGGGGGTGTCGTGCACCGGCACGGAGAAATGCTTTTCCTCGCGTGCGGCGGCAGAGGAGGCGATGGGATTTATTACCTTGACGGTCGCCGGGTCAGGTTCGGGAATGGTGATCCTATGGCCGCAGGCAGGGCATTGGATTTGCGTCCCGGCCAGAGTCGCATCGGCTTCCAGTTCCTGCCTGCAGTTGGGACAAACAAACGTCACATCCATAACGACCTCGAGATCGGAGTTGAATCTGCCCGAAAATAGGACTTTGCCGGCGCGAACTCTAGGAAAATCTCATTGATACGTCTTTTCGAGCTGCCTGATTCGAGGGAAAATCGGCGAGTTGGTGGGCGTGCGTTGTTTGACCGCGGCAAAAAGCTGACGGGCCTCCTGCGGGTTGCTTGAGCTGATCAACACGATGTAGTCCAGTTCAATGGCGGCCAGCCGCGGATCGCTCACGTAAGGGCGATAAAGTTTGAGCCAGTTTTTCAGGCCGGCGGCTCCCTGCTTTTGCGCCGCCTGGAGCGAGGGCTCAAGATTGGCCGGCAATCCCGGCAACGCTGTTGGCGTGGCGACCTCCGAGGTCGGCGGCGGCCTGCCGCCGCGATCTTCGGCTTCTTTCCTGGCCTTCACCTCCTCCCAGTACCTGTAAAGCTCCTTGCAGCCCCAGATGGCGCCGAGGATCAACAATATGCCGATGAGTTGTCTCATGATTCTTCCATCCGCCCCAGGCGGGCGCCGAGTCTCTTCAGCTTGTCGTCAATCTTTTCGTAACCTCGGTCCAGATGATAAATGCGTTTCACCTGCGTCGTCCCCTTGGCCACCAGCCCCGCAATCACCAGCGCGGCAGAGGCCCGCAAATCGCTGGCCATCACCGGCGCGCCGCTCAATGGCCGCCCGCCTTTCACGATCGCACTGGGACCCTCAATCGCAATGTCCGCCCCGAGTCGGGCCAATTCGCTGACGTGCATAAAACGCGATTCAAAAATCCGTTCCGTGATGATGCTGATTCCGGGCGTAAGCGTCATGAGCACCATCATTTGCGCCTGCACGTCGGTCGGGAAACCGGCATAGGGCAGTGTGGTGATGTCCACCGGCTTCAATTGCCCTCCCCGTTTGACGGTCAGCGCCGAGCCGCGGCGTTCCACTTTCACGCCCGATTCGCGCAGCTTGTCCAAAACGGCATGCATGTGGTCGGGGCGCGCGTCGAGCAGCGTAACTTCGCCGTTGGTCGCTGCGGTCGCGATGGCGAACGTGGCTGCTTCAATGCGGTCCGGAATCACTTCGTGCTCCGCTCCGTGCAATTCCTTCACGCCGGTGATCGTGACCGTGGGGCTTCCCGCGCCGACGATCCGCGCCCCCATGGCGCTCAAAAAATTGGCCAGATCCACGACTTCCGGCTCGCACGCGGCGCTTTCAATGATGGTCACCCCTTCGGCCAGGACCGCGGCCATCATCACGTTGGCGGTGCCGAGCACCGTCGGGCCGGCGCGACCACCCAGAAAAACCTCGCCGCCCATCAGCCGCTGCGCACGGGCGCGAACGTAACCTCCCTCGATGATGATCCGCGCCCCAAGCTGGCTGAGTCCTTTCAAGTGCAGGTCGATCGGCCGCGGACCGATGACGCACCCGCCCGGCAGCGAAACACTGGCGCGGCGAAGTCGTCCTAACAGCGGACCGAGAATGCAAATCGAACCGCGCATTTTGCGGATCAAATCGTAGTCGCCGACACCCTTGATTTTCACGGCCTGAATCTTGAGCGTATCGCCGTCCAGGTTCACCCTGGCTCCGAGCGAAGTGAGGATTTGCCCCATGAAACTGACGTCGCTCAAGCGTGGAACGCGGCGGATGACGCAAGGTTCGGCGGTGAGCAACGAAGCCGCCATGATCGGCAACACGGCGTTCTTCGCGCCGCCGATGGCTACCTCGCCGTGCAACGGCACGCCGCCTTTGATCGAGAGGCTGTCCATGAAAGAACCGGTTGATTCTGATCCGCCAAAACCGATGCTTCACACCCGCTTCGGGCGGGCAAGAAAAACTCTTGGCCGACCACTGTAATCGGCTTCAACCTTCTCGACAACCCACTTGTGTCGGACGAAAATTTCGTCAATCTGCTCCGCTTGCCCGTCGCCAATCTCCGTCATGAGCCGGCCGGCAGGACGCAGATGCCTTGCGCCTTCCGCGGCCAGCCGACGAAAAAAATCAAGTCCGTCCGCGCCGCCGTCCAGCGCGGGGCGTGGATCGTAATCCCGCACCTCCGGCGCCAGCGCGCCAATCTCTGCGCTCGGAATGTAAGGCGGGTTCGCCACGATCAAGTCGAACGACAAACCCTGCGGCAGCGCGGCGAACCCGTCTCCGAGGTGGAACTGAATGCGGCCGGTCACGCCATGAAGAGCGGCATTTTCGCAGGCAACGCTTATCGCCTCCGGCGAAATATCCACGGCGTGCACCCTGGCGGAGGGACATCCGACTGAGAGGGCAATGGCGATGCAGCCGCTGCCCGTGCCGAAGTCGAGCGCAGTTGAAGGTTGCGGGTTGAGTGCTGCGAGAAATTGCCGGGCGCGTACGGCGAGCAGCTCGGTTTCCGGACGTGGCACCAGCACGTGACCGTTTACTTTGATTTCCAATCCGCAGAAGGAGGTCGAGCCGAGGAGGTGCTGGAGCGGTTCGCGGTGGCCGCGACGCTTGACCAGCTCCCGCACAGATTCGAGTTCCGACTCGCTCAGTTTCCGCTCAAAATCGAGATACAATTTCAGCCGCGGCACCTGGAGAACTCGGGCCAACAACAACTCGATTTGCAGACGCGGCGAGTCCACCCCTTTTTTGGCGAGGAATTCCGCGCTGCGCTGGATCACTTCCAGAACGGTCACGCCGACAAGTTAAGTTCAAAGTACAAAGTTCAAAGTTCAAAGTGTGCCTCTACAATGAACTCAAACTGTCCTCGCTGTAGCGCGTCGGTCAGAGCACGCACCGCTTGCAGCGGATTGCGTCCGGGCCGATAGCCGTAGCTGCAGTCCAGAAAGTCCGTTTCGTAGATGGCAACGCCCGTGGGGAGGTCTTCTTGTCGTTGAACCTCCTGTCCCGATTGGCCCCCAGCAGTTGGTGCGTCGGGAGGCGGCAGGGCTTCCCAATTTCCGTACGGCTCTTTCTTCGCGTGCCACGCTCTTCGACCCCGGCAGGTCTCCGGAGACCTCACCACTAACGGTCTCCTCCGTCAGATCAGCTTGATGGTGGTGCCGAGTTGCGCCCGGGCGATCCAAGGGTTGCGCCAACCTGGTGCAATGACTCGGAAAAAAGGAGGATGGCGTCTTCACCGCCACCCTCCTCAGCCCAGTTCCCAACTACCTCCTTGGACACTTCAAAAATAGCAATTCCGCTGCCAAACTTCAGGGAGGGGCAGCGAAAAGATAGCCCCTCTCTTACGGGCTATTCAACCAGCTTGACCCGGTAGAATCGCTGGCTGGACCCGCTCACGGTGCTGTCCACACTGGCGGCCCTCGAACCGTTGACTGCCACACCCCCAGGAAGGGCGCTCCAATTCGTTTCGCTCAAGTCAGTCTTGTATTGCACTTGATAACTCCAGCCCGGCACCGGATCCCAGGTAATCGCGACTTGATTGGCGCCAGGCAACACGCTGGCCTGCGCGCTGAATTTGGAAGTCGCGTTCATCGGATTCGTTGGAACATGGAAAAAGAAAACATCCTGCGTGTTGTTGAAGTCGCCCGTGATCAGGTCCGCGGCCACGCTGCGGAAGACGATCGTGGTGCCATCGGTGCTGATCGTCGGTCCGGTGGAACGATCATTGCCGGAGGCCGTGCCGCTTTGATTTACGCTCACCAGCGTGTTGGTGCCGGTCAGCCGGTCGAACACGAATACGTCCGGCTGGCCGTTGTTGTCGCCGGCCGCCAAATCGTCGGCGGAACTCCGGTAAGTCACGAATCGGCCATCGGCGCTGATGGAGGGCGAGTCGGACGGACCGTTGCCGCTGCCGGTCCGGTCGTGGTTGAAGCTGGTCAGGGTTGTGGTGGCCGTCTGCAGATCGTAAAGGAACACGTCCGTCGTGTTATTTGTGTCGTTGGCAACGACGTTCGACGCGCCGCTGACGTACACGATGAACCGGCCATTGGAGCTGATCTGTGGTGACATTTTGCCGAATGGAACTGTCGTGCCGATGGTCAGGTCGATGTTCGATTTCAGGTCGTGCCCCGACAATTGGTTCCCCGCCTGATAAACGACAAAGTTGCCGTCGGCACTGATGGTCAAAGCGGAGATCGATGCCGTCGCGTTGGAATAAACAACGGTTTGTGATGGCGAATCCCAGACCAGCATCTTCGGGGGCAAACCGGCGAGGCATGCGACGCGACGGACATCCGCGCTCATCGAAAACGCCAAAGCTCTGCCGGCTGGAGTCACGGAGACGGTCGTGCCCGTTTGCAGATCACGCCAGAAGACGTCGCTGCTGTTGTTGAAATCGTTAGGAACCAGGTTGCTGGCCTGACTGACAAAAGCCACATAACGTCCGCCCGAACCGATCGCCGGCGCCGAAGAGGCGGCGTTGCCGCCAGTGCCATTCGTGCTGACGCTGACCAACTGAGTCGTCCCGCTTTGCAGGTCTCGCAGGTAGATGTTGTCCGCGCGGTTCGTTTGGTCAGGAGTAAGATCACCGGCGTCGCTCACAAACGCGACAAATCGGCCATCCGCGCTGATGGCCGGGCTTCCTGAGAAACCGTTGGCGCTGCCTGTGCCCGCGCTGTTCACGCTCACCAGAACGTTTGTGCCGCTCTGCAAATCGCATGTGGGCGCGGCTTGCGAAATCAGCTCCGCAGTGTCCGTCGTCGTGTCCCGCACAAACACGTCGTAAGCGTTGTTGTTGTCGTTGGCCACATAATCGCCATCAAAACTGTCGAAAGCCACGGAGCGTCCGTCCGCTGTCATCGTTGGAATAGCGCCACCCGTGTCGCCGGAGACGCCGCCGCTGGTGTCGGCGCTGACCAGTTTCGTGGTGCCGTTCAACACGTCGCGCAAATAGACCTGGTAGCTCCCATCGGCGGCGTTCGTCACCAGATCGGAAGCGTCGCTGACGAACGCAACGAACCGGCCGTCGGCGCTCACGGCAGGCGTGTCAGAAAAGGCGTTGGAACTGATTGTGCCGCTGAGATTGGCGCTGACCAAAGACTTGGTTCCGTTTTGCGCGTCCCACAGGTAAACGTCCGTCAACCCCGTTCCTCCGGCGCCCCTGGCCTCCGTGAACGCGATGAACCGTCCATCCGGTGTCATGTCCGGGCCTGAAGGGTCATCGAATCCGAGTGTGTTGCCGACGGTGTTGGTGCTTACCAGATCCGTCGCGCCGGTTTGCAGGTTGTGACGCAGGACGAGCAGCGCGGCGCCAACGCTTTTGAAGGCAACGTAATTTCCATTATCGCTGACGACCGGATTGTAGGAGTTGATCGGATGGCTTTGGGAATTCACTCCACTCATAATCGCAGCGACGTTGGTGCCGACCCAGATGGTCGTTCCGGAGACCAGGTCGCGCGCGTAAATGTCCCCCAGGTTGTTTGATGCGCCGGCGACCAGGTTGGTGGCCTTGCTCACGAAAGCAACCCAACGTCCGTCCGGCGTCATCGTGGGCCAATCCGAACCGCCATTGCCGCTCGTTGCGCCATCCATGCTCACGCTCACCAGGGTTGTAGTGTTGTTCTGGAGGTCGCGGACGAAAATGTCGTTCGCGTTGTTTGTGTCGTTGGCGACGAGGTTGCCCGCGGCGCTGACGAAGGCGACGTAACGGCCATCCGGGCTGATCAGTGGACTGGTGGAGGCGCCGTTGCCGCCGGTGCCGGCACTGTTCACGCTGACCAACGTTGTTGTTCCAGTTTGCAGGTCGCGCATGAACACGTCGCTGACGCCGTTGGTGTCGTTGGCGACCAGATTGCTCGCCTCGCTCTCGAAGACGACATATCGGCCGTCGGTCGAGGCAGCTGGTGAGACAGAATTTCCATTGCCGCCCCCGACACCTGTCTGGTTCACGCTCACCAGGGTAGTCACGCCGTTCGTGCGGTCGCGGAGAAAAACATCTACAAACTTTCCATTGTCATCGTTCGTGACCAGATTGTTGGCCGAGCTGAGGAAAAGAACAAAGCGCCCATCGGAGCTGATGACGGAGTCGGAAGAATCGCTGTTCCCTCCGGCGGCAACGGGGAGCGAAGAGTCGGCCAGCGAAATCGCCTGGACGGTCGAAGCGGCATGGATTTCGACGGTCGCGGCCCAGGCCAGACCGAGCCACCCTCCAACGAACTGCAACAATGGTAAGTTCTTCACGTTACCTCCTTTTGGCTGCATGGATCAGTACGATTTATACCATTATTTCATACGGAGTTTTTGATTTTGACTGCCCTTGCGTTCGCAAAAAACGTGCCACAGGGTCCCATCGTAACGACCTCCTACCACGCTGCCGAAGTCCACATGCAGGGCGGCAGTATGACTGAACGGGTCGCCGCCCATCCGATTTTCATGGGCATTTTCCGGCTGAGCATGGGGTGGATACCTACCTTCGCTCATACCGGAATGCGTGAATTCCACGCAGGGTGCGTGAAATTCACGCATGCCCGGATCAAGGGAGGATGGGCTCGTGACGGTCTTCACACGGGGCGGGATACCGTCTTTGGGGACGACATGGCATTTGCGATGCTTTCAAACGATCCGAAAAACAGAGTTGTCGCGAGACCCAAGAAGCCTATCGTGCGCTCAGTAGGTTGAAACCATAGAAGGGAGCGAGTTATGCGTGCAGCGGAACCATACGGATTAAATGGCCAAAGCCAAAGAGAGAGGGCTTTCACTCTTACCGATCTAATCACCGTCCTGGCGGTGGTTATCCTCCTGACGATGCTGGACCTGCCTTCCGCAGCCACCACCCGGGGCAAAGGTCAAAGCGCAAGCTGCCTGAATAATCACCGGCAACTCGTGCGCGCCTGGCAATTGTATGCCGACGCGAACGGCGGACGATTGGCGGGTAATTTGGATGGGGGCGATGTCATGACCCTCGCCAACAGCAACCGGACCTGGGTGTTGGGTTGGTTCGATTTCAACGGCGGCGCGCCTGCGGGAGCGAACACAAACACGCTCCTCTTAACCGCCTACTCGGAACTGGCGCCGTACCTGAACAGACAAGCCGAGGTGTTTAAATGTCCGGCAGACACGAGCCTGAGCAGAGGAAGAACCGGCGTTCCTCGCGTGCGGAGTATCTCCATGAACAGTTACCTCGGAGAACGAGCGAGTCCTTTCACTGCTGGCTATTATCAATTCAGGAAAATCTCCCAGCTTGTTAAACCAAAGCCATCCCAAGCGTTTGTTTTCACCGACGAACGCGAGGACAGCATAAATGATGGGATCCTTTTCATAGACATGGCAGGGTATGATCCCGCGGCTCCAGGTTTCTACACCATCGTGGACTACCCGGCGGACTGGCATAATCGAGGAGCCAATCTCTCCTTTGCCGACGGTCACACTGAGACATGGCGTTGGCGGGATTCGCGCACGATGCCGCTGCACCGCGCTGGAGCCCCGATTCCATTGGCAGTGGCTTCTCCGAATAATCCCGACGTTGCGCGCATCCAGGCTGCGACCAGCCGGAAGATCACAGCGACGCCTTGACTTTTTTCAACGACTCCCCTCTCCGTCACTCGGGACCGGGAAAGGAAGCGCTCTGCAAGGCCGGCCACTTTCCTTCGATTGGATTCCCAAGGCGGGTCACCGGGACAGGCGCGACGGCCGCGTCACCGGATCAAGTGGCATCCCTAGCAAGCTTTCTTTCTGCAAGCGCCAAGCTTCTTCAACTCCTCGCAACGTCCGGTGATTTGCAATCGTTGCGACTTCACTTCAAAACCGAGCCGATGACTGATTTCATTTTCGAGCCGCTCGATTTTATCGCTCTCGAACTCGACGATTCTTTCACAATCCTGGCAAATGATGTGGCTATGGTTGGGATGCTCGGCGTAGTTCGGGTCGTAGAATTTGTAGTCCTTGCCGAAATCCATCTCCCGCACCAGTCCGCTCTCCGTCAGCAGCGGCAAAGTGCGATAAACCGTCGCACGGGAAACCGATTTGTCCCGCCGCCGCGACCATTCGAGCAATTGCTCGGCGGTGAAATGCTCGTCGGTGCTGAAAACGCTGTCGATGATGGCCTGCCGCTGCGAAGTGAGCCGCAAGTTTCTTTGTCCCAGAAAATCGATGAACTTCTGTTTTGCGGCTTGTTTCTCGGTTGCGGCCATGCAGGCAGTATATTTTAGCGAATGCTCAAGTCAACGCGCCACCCGTTTCCAGGACTGCAGCTTGCCATCCGGTCCGAAAGTGAGTCGGATAAAATAATCCGGTGAAGGCGGTTCGTAATAATAGTGGGGCCAGGGATGGTAGTAATAAGGATAACCATACCCGTAGAACATGCTGACAGAACCAGCAGAATACCCTCGCCGCGTCATCCATTCTGCGACGACTGTGCCGTCCGTCAATTTGGCGTATTTGTCCGGCGGGCCCAGTTCCGTGACTGCCTGGTCGTAGGTGTAAACTCCAATCCGGCTGTTCCAATCAATCTTCGTGCTGGCACAGCCGATCAGAAAAAGGCAAAACGCGGAGCTTAAAACATAACCTGTCAGGTGTGAAATCGTTCGAGCGGAAATGACATCGCGAATCATGGCTCGCATGCCCTTAAAGTGCTTCGGCGACAAGACTAATGCAACGGTGAAACGCAGGACGCGAGGTCAGGCTCTGGGGTGCGCCTTGTCGTATGTCTTTTTCAACCGGTCCGTGGTCAGGTGCGTGTAAACCTGCGTGGTGACCAGATGCGCGTGGCCGAGCAATTCCTGCACGCTGCGCAGGTCGGCGCCGGCGTCGAGCAGGTGCGTAGCGTAACTGTGGCGGAGTTTGTGCGGCGTCAGGCGCGGGTCGAGTCCGGCGGTCTCCAGATAGCGTTTCAAGCGCAGTTGCACCAGGCGCGGATACATCGGTGTGAGCTTCCCGATGTTGGCCATAAAGACCGCCAGGTCGCTTGACGGCGGCTGCGCCAGTTTGTTCCAGTAATTTTGAATTGCAGCCAGGGCCGGCGCGCCAATGGGCACCAACCGCTCCTTTTTCCCTTTGCCGCGAACGCGAACCATCTGTTCGCCCCAATGGATGTCTTCAGCCACCAGACCGCACAATTCGCTGATGCGCAGGCCGCAGGAATAAATGGTCTCAAGAATCGCCACGTCGCGAAGAAACAGCGCCTCGTCAATCTCCGTCCCGGAGCTTTGCTTCGATGCGGCCAACTCTTTCAACGGCGCGTTGAGCAGATCGAGCATTTGCTGCGCGGTCAGGAACTTCGGCAGTCGCTTTTCCATTTTTGGGAGCGCGAGATTCTTGATTGGAGATGAACTGACACCGCCGCGCCGAATCAAAAATTTGTAGAACGACCGCAACGCGCAGAAGCGAAGTTGAATAGCCGCGCGGCTCAGGTTGCCGCGGCCGAGAAAGCGCAGGTAACTGCGAAAATCATCGCGCTGTAATGTGTCCCACGCGGGCGGCTGCCGGCGTTCCTGCCGATGCCAGCGGAGGAACTCGCTCAACGCCTGCCGATAATTTCGCTGTGTGTAAACCGATGCGCCGCGGTCCGCGGCCAGGTGCGCGAGAAATTTCTGAATCCATTTGTCGTGGACTTCGTAAACCGTGGCGCGAGACTCTGGCGAGCTCATGCTTTCAATACAGCCGCGTCAGCTCTGACGCTCGTTCGGCAGACTTTGCTGAGTCGCCGAACCTCTACGACTTCACCTCTGCCGTTTCGCCATCGCGCGGCGGAAATTCGAACGTGACCTTGCCGTTCTCCCCGAGCACAAGCCAGGCGGCGAATGGCCGGCCGGTTTTGGAGATGAATTTTTCGAGCAAGTCGGTCCGGCCGGTTGTCAGCAGTTTGACGACCTGCTCCCGTTCGAATGGCCGCTGCAGGATCGTCTTGCCGGTTTTGAACTTGCACGGTTTTCTGTCACCCTGCGATTTCTCGCAGAGATAATCTCCTTCGCTCTCAAACACGCGCGCGCCGCACCGCGGGCATTTACCCAGCGATTCCTTGCCACGGAAATCGAGTTTTGGCCTCGGCTCCTTGGGCTTGCCGGTCGTGGCCGCGCCCGCTTTGCCTTTGCTTTTGCGCGGCTCGAACTCGAAACCCACCTTGCCGCCTTCCCCGACGACGAGGTAAGCCGCAAAAGGCCGGCCCTTTTTGGAAATGAATTTTGGCAACAGTTCGGTCTTGCCGGTCGCCAGCAGCCTGGTCATCTGCGCGCGCTCCACCGTCTGTTGCAAAATGATTTTCCCCGAACGAAAATCGCACGTCTTCGCCGCGCCGGTCGCTTTCTCGCAGATGTAGCTCATCCCGCTCTCGAACACGCGCGCGCCGCACTTGGGGCATTTGCCGAGCGGTTCCTGGCCGGTGAAGTCCACTTCCGCCACCTCGCCGGCCGCATTCTTTTCTTCCTGCCCGAAGTCAAACTCCGGTTTGAGTTCGTCCGTCAGTTTGATGATCGCGGCAAAGGGCCGGCCCTTCTTGCTGCGAAACCCTTGCAGCGGCCCGACCGTGCGCCGGGTGATCAGTTCCTCAATTTCCTGCGGCTCAAACTGCCGTCCGGCCGCGATTTTCCAGAGCGCAAAGTCGCACTTCTCGTTCGAGCATTGAAACTTTTTGTAGGTTTCCTTGATGACGCCGCCGCATTTCGGACAGGGCACCTTCAACTCACCGAAGTCCCCCGGAATCGTATCGTGCTCGTGCGCCTTGGCCTTCTTCACGATGTCCCGTGTCATCGTGGCGATTTCCTTCATGAACTCCTCGCGTCGCAGCCGGCCGCGCTCCATCTGCTTGAGCTTGAACTCCCAGTCGCCCGTGAGTTCCGGCGAAATCAACTCTGGAATGCTGAGACCGCGGAGCAGCGCCATGAGGGAGAAGGCCTTGGCGGTCGGCTGCAGCTCCCGTCCCGCGCGCAGGAGATATTTTTCATAAATCAAACCTTCGATGACGGACGAGCGCGTGGCCGGCGTGCCCAGGCCTTTCTCGCTCATCGCCTCGCGGAGTTCCTCGTCCTCGACCAGTTTGCCCGCCCCTTCCATCGCGCTGAGCAGCGTCGCTTCGGTGAAGCGCGCCGGCGGTTTGGTCTGATTGGCGATGACTTCGATGGCGCTGGTCTTGACCGTTTCATTCGGCTCGACCGGCACCAGACTCGGCGTGTCGTCGCTCTGCGCCTCGCGTCCGTAAACTTCCATCCAACCGGCTTTGACCATCACCTTGCCTTCGCTCTTGAACGGCTCACCCTCGACCCGGGTGATGCGCGTCGTCACCAGGAATTCCGCCGCCGGATAGAAGATGGCCAGAAAGCGCTTCGCCACCATGTCATAAAGTTTGGCTTCGTCCTCGTGCAGATGTTTTGCTGCCAGTGACGTGGGGATGATGGCGAAGTGGTCGGAAACTTTGGCGTTGTTGAAAATCCGTTTGTTCGGTTTTACCCAGTCTTCTTTCAAAATCTTGCCGGCGAACGTCCCGTATGGCGTTGCCGCCATGGATTTCAGCGTCTGTTTCACGGTTTCGATGTAATCCTCCGGCAACGCCCGCGAATCAGTGCGCGGGTAGGTGATGACCTTGTGCCGTTCGTAAAGCGCCTGCGCAATTTGCAAGGTGCGGCTCGCCGAAAAACCAAAGCGCCCGTTGGCCTCACGTTGCAGGCTGGTCAGGTCATAGAGCGGCGGCGCGGCCTGAGTCGTCGGTTTGCTTTCTTCGCTGACGACCCCCGGCCGGCCGAGACATCGATCGCGGATCGCCTCGGCGCGGCGCAGCTCCCAAACCCGCTCCGGCTTCAGGTCGGTGTCGCCCTCTTTGTCCCGGGAGAAACTCTCGTCGAACCAGCGCCCGGGGTACGCGCCCGCCTTCGCGTCGAACGTTCCGTGGATTTCCCAGTAGTCCTTCGGAACAAAACTTTTGATCTTTTCCTCGCGCTCGACGACGATGGCGAGGGTCGGCGTCTGCACGCGGCCAACGGTGGTGAGATGAAACCCGCCGGTTTTCGAGTTGAACGCCGTCATCGCCCGCGTGCCGTTGATGCCGACCAGCCAGTCGGATTCCGAGCGGCAGACCGCGGCATCCGCCAGCGGCCGCATCGACGCATCCTCACGCAACGCGGCGAATCCCTCGCGAATCGCCGCGGGGGTCATGGATTGGAGCCAAAGACGCCTGATCGGCTTGCTGGTTCTGGCGTGGCGAACGATGTAACGGAAAATCAATTCGCCTTCCCGCCCGGCATCGCAGGCGTTGATCAGGGCATCGACGTCCTTGCGTTTAATGAGCCTGACGAGCAGCTTCAGCCGCGCCTCGTTTCTTTCAATCGGCTTGAGGTCGAAATGCGGAGGGATGACCGGCAAATGCGCGAAGGTCCATTTGCCGCGCTTCACCTCGTGACCTTCGGGCACGGCCAATTCGAGCAAATGGCCGACGGCCGACGACAGCACGTATTGGTCGCTCTCGTAGTAATCGTCCTGCTTCTTGAAACCGCCGAGCGCTTTGGCGATATCGCTGGCGACGGACGGTTTCTCGGCAATGATCAACGCTTTTGCCATGGCCACGACCGGCTGGGTTTACCAGCCACGCACAATTACGTTCAAGACTTCTTTTCCAAGCGAGGGAACGTGGCGAAAAACGTTCGCGAAGTCAAAGCCGTAAGTTTTCTTAATTCGGACCGGGGCGCAGCTGGAAGCACCCCACTCCCTCTCCCTGCGAGGCACGAGCGGGGAGAGGGCCGGGGAGAGGGGTACCTTCCATCGACTTGGCGCGGCTAATTGGAATCCCCTCTCCCTTACCCTCTCCCCACTCCTCCGTCGTGGGGAGGGGGAATCGACCAGCGGCATGGTGGTGGTGTCAAGACGCGATCCCTTCCGCCCGGCTCCGGGAAGGGGCGATCGTGCATCGAATCACGCTCTTTACAAATCCGCGCGGCTCCCTGATTGTCTTGGCGAAGGCTGGTGCTGATTGATTATCGCAACAGACCCAATACGCAATCCGACTTATGAAAAAGCTGATCATCCGGGGTGTCCTTGTTGTCCTCGTTCTGTTCGTTGTGGCTGTTGGGGTGAGCATCTATTGCCTCGGGTCCATTGTCAAAAAGGGCGTCGAGACCGTCGGCCCTCAAATCACCGGGACCGAAATCAAACTCGACAGCGCGACGCTCTCGCTGCTTTCCGGTTCCGGCAAGTTGAAAGGCTTGTTGGTCGGCAACCCGGAAGGTTTCAAGGCCGCATCGGCCATCAAGGTGGGCGCGGTCAGCCTCGGTGTGGCGCCGAGGTCCGTTTTCTCCGACAAAGTCCACGTCAAAGAAGTGCGTGTGGAATCGCCGGAGATTACTTTTGAAGGCGGCTTGAAGGGAAACAATCTAAGCAGGCTCCTGGACAATGTT
>QHNT01000360.1 GCA_003218515.1 Verrucomicrobiota bacterium
TTCTCTCCTTTTTTTCACCCACTTTTAATCACACCCGGGCGGTCCGCGCCGGCACAGAAATACGCCTTCCTCCTCCGAACGAGTAATCCACTGATCGAGCACCGTTATCCCATGTCCCTGGAGCAGTCTACGAACTCGGTCCGGCGTGTGGCGATAGGAAAAGAACAAACGCACGGCGTCACCGCCACGAAATTCAAACTGCTCATCCGCCGCCAGAATGCAGCGCCGTTCTTTGAAATGGAACTCCGCGATGACGCGTCTCAAGCCTGTTCCCTGCGGACAGGCTTCGACGCCAAATCGAAACTCTCCGTCGCTTCTCTCCACGCCCAGGTCCAGCAGAAACGCCATCAACCAGTCGCGCGTCAGCTTATTGTCATACTGCGGCAGGATGCGTTGAACGCCCGCGGCATAGTCGCGGCCAGGAGCAAGATTGGCGCTGAGCAGAAGGCTGTCGTTCGGGCGAAGCAGAGCGGCGAGTCGCGGCAGAATGAGCTGCGGCTCAAAGTTGGGCAGCATCCCGAAAAACGTGATCAGCCGGCTCGCGTCCGGCGGACATTGCCATTCAAAAACAGCCGCTGAATCTTCTGCCTCGGCCAGATCGCAGAGGAGCGGAAAACAAACCTCCGCGCCAACGACGGCCGAGACCGTTTGGCAGGCCCCCAAAACCATCGCCAGACTGACATCACAGGGCGAATAGCTCAGGTGCTTGACGTCCTGCTTGAGCAGCTTTAACAGCTGCGTGTCCTTTTGACCGCTGCCGCAACCCAAACCGATTACGTGGATGCGTTGTGCCGCCGTCAATCGCGCCGTCGCCACAAACGCTTTCTCATAGGTCTCGGCGCAATTCGGATCGGTGCGCGCCGGTGAATGCGCCTCGTGCAACGCGAGCCATTTTCCAGTGCGCTTGATGCTGTCGTAGAGAAACTTGTGATTGATCCGGCGTGTCCTCAACGACGCCAGCAGCGCCCGCTGCACGTTTTCTGGAAACTGGCTGGCGTGAACCGCCACCTGGACAATCGGTCGCACAAGCGATTCTTCGCCGGAGTGGGAGGGGAACACAAGATTTAGCCGGGCCTTTCCATGAACCGCCCCTCTCCCGGCCTTCGGCCACCCTCTCCCCGCCTTGCGGGGAGAAGGGAGGGAGAGGGGTGCCAATCTGGTTCATGGTCCCAATGCATGCGCAAAAGCGAATGAAGGCTTTCCATGAACTACCACGTCGTCCTCCTCGTCGTTCTCGTCCTCGTCCTCGATTCCGCTTCGCGCGTTGACTTGACAGGCGGTGGCGTCCATATTGCGACGCATGAATTTTGACATCTCTCACCTCCTGGAGCAATGGGATTACCAGCCGGGTGAGGTCGCCGTCAGAAAGTTCAAAGCCAAAGATGGCACCGAGAAAATTCAATTGCGCGTGGACCTCGGCCTGCTTCAAATGAATGCCACGGGCCGGCCCGACGGCAAACGACCCTTCGGCCACGAATCGCTGCTCCAACACTACAAAGCCAGGCTGGAGAAGTATCGCCGGACGCATGGAGCGAGGAACGACGGCTTCACTCTCAAAGCCGACGATTGCGCGAAACTCCAGCAGGAGGCCATTCAATATCACCACCGCTACATTTGCCTGTTCCAGTTGGAGGATTACGCCGGCGTGATCCGCGACACCGAACGCAACCTGGAAGTGTTTAACTGCGTCAACGACTACGCCGAATCAGACGAACTGGCCTGGTCGTTGCAGCAATTCTGTCCTCAGTTGCTGATGATGCGAATCCGGGCGAAGGGGATGCTGGCGTTGCGCGACGATAAGCACGGGGAAGCGGTCGAAATGATTGAAGAGGGACTGGATGAGATTCGGAATTTTTACCGGCGACATTCGCGGCAGGATTTGGCGGAACAAAGCGGCGAACTTCATTCATTGGAGGCGTGGCTTCAGGAGATCCGCACCAAACGCCCGCTCTCGGCGCGAGAAAAGCTCGAACATGCCCTCGACGAAGCGGTGCGGCGGGAGGATTACGAAAAGGCGGCGCAGGTCCGTGACGCGCTTCGTAATCTGAAACCCTCTCAATAGCCCATGACGCTGCTCGAACGCCTGTCACAGGAACTCAAAGCCGCCATGCTGTCCAAGGACACCGAGCGCCTCTCCACCCTTCGCCTGCTCAAGTCGGCCATCGGCTACGCCCAGATCGAACGCGAAACGGATACTCTCCCGGATGCCGAGGTCTTTGCCATCATTCACAAGGAAGTGAAGAAACGGCGCGAGGCCGTCGAGCAGTACGAAAAGGGCGGACGCCCGGAGCTGGCCAGCAAGGAAAAACAGGAAATCCTGGTGCTCGAATCATTCCTGCCCAGGCCGCTCTCGGCCGAAGCGCTGGAACAACTGGTTCGCGCCGCGATTCAGGAAACCGGCGCCACCGGCAAAAAGCAAATGGGGCAGGTCATCAAAGCTGTCCAGTCCAAAGCCGCCGGCCGCGCCGAAGGCAAGGTCATCAGCGAACTGGTCGGGAAACTTCTGCCCTGACCTTTGCGCCGGTGTGGTTGGTGAGACGTCGGGTGAAGCGCCACGACCCCTGGCAGGCAGGGACAGCATACTCAAATTAATTTTGCGGGAAGATCCGGTAGAGGAGCAGGTAAATCACCACGCCGGTCACGGAGACGTACATCCAGAGCGGCCAGGTCCAGCGCGCGATTTTCTTGTGCAGATCGAAGCGTTGTTTCACCGCCCGGCCCAGCGTCATCAGCACCAGGGGAACAATCACGACGGCCAGCACCGTGTGCGTCAGAAGAATCGTCAGATAGACCGGCCGAAACCATTCCGGCTTCTCAAAGCGCGTGACCGTCCGGACAGTGAAGTGATACGTGAGATAGCAAATCAGGAAAATCGTAGAAGTTATGAACGCCGACACCATGCAGTTGCGATGCGCGATTTTGTTGCCGCGTCGAATGAAGACATATCCCGTCGTCAGGAAAACCGCGCTCAGTCCGTTCAGACAGGCATTGACCGCCGGCAGATCGCTCAGGCTCACGGCTGTTTCTCCTTCAGTAGCACGTGGATGGCCTCAAGAATTTTCTGTCGCGACGACGCCTCCGCTCCCTCGAATGTGGCGCGGATACGCGCCTGGCTGTCCACGACCACGAACAACGTGCTGTGCACGAAGAGGTCGTCCTCGGATTTGCGCTGTGCCGGTTCCACTTCCTCGAGCGCCAACAGCAGTCCCCTGGTCGCCAGCCGGTAGAGGTCGAGTTTTTTGCCGGTCAAAAAATACCAGCGATCCGCCGACGCGCCGAATCTTTCGGCGTAACGCTGCAAAACTTCCGGGGTGTCAAATTCCGGGTCGGCGGTCAACGAAACCAGTTTCACCGGCTCGGTCGCAGGCAAGGCCGCCTGCAGTTCACTCATCTGGCGGGTCATGTTCGCGCAGAGGCCGGGGCACCTTGTAAAAATGATGTCGCCCACCCAGACCTGACCGCGCAAGTCGGCCAGCGAAACGAGGCGGCCAGACTGGTTGGTAAGTGAGAAAACAGGAACGGCGCCATAGACCGGCAGCGACGGATGCGGGCGGCCGAACCTGGACACGAGGAACGCGCCGACGATGGACACGATGACGAGGAGCAGTCCTCCCCAGACAACCCATTCAATCGGGCGCGCCGGTCTGTTCATGAAAATTGAAACGCAAACCCTCTCTCAGGCGGAAAGGCGCGAGCGGCCGGGCCATGCGGCGGCTGCCTGAACGATGTCGGGAAGGAGATGGGTGACTGGCGCGCAAACTGATCGCCGCCCGTCACTCGTAACTCTTGGGAGCTGTGTTCTTCCTCGCTTTCTCCGATCCTGCAGCCAGCCATTTGTCGAACTCCGCCTGTGAAACCACTTTCAGAATCCCTGACATATGATAGTGGCTGTTGCCGCAAAGCTGGGCGCAGGTGATTTTGTATTCCCCTTCCTGCGTCGGCGTGAACCAGGTGGGAATGCGCAAACCCGGGACGGCATCCTGGCAAACGCGCATGGAACGGATGGCGAAGCTGTGAATCACGTCCAACCCGGTGACATACGCAAGCACCGGCTTGTTCACCGGCACAACAAAGTTATCCATCACCACGACGTCGTCCCTGGCGTTGGGGTCGTTTGCCCGGTCAACGCCGAAGGGGTCACTGCCTCCGGACGCGGCGGCCAGGGCCTGGTCCTGCCGGCCCATGATTCCGTCCGGCCCCGCGTAATGCGCGTTCCAGTTGAATTGCTTGGCGAGCACGTGAATCATGGTGGACTCCTTCTCCGAAGGAGGTTTGGTCACTACTTTGGCCCAAAGCGGAACGGCAAAGCCGATTAGCAATATGGCCTCCACCACCGCAACGCCGCCTTCGATCCAATTGGAAACGTGGCCCTTGACGCCGACGTAATCGGCCTTGGGATGTTTCGATTTGCGGAACCGGAAGATGGCGTAAAGGAAATAGGCGAGCCAGCCCACAAAGAGCACCGCCATCAGGGCGTGGACGTAAACGATCAGGTCGTCAACGTGTTCGCCGTGCCTGGAAGCGAGGTAAGGCAGATCCAGAAGCTTGTGCTTAAACCAGTAATCGAACGTATTTGTCATTGCTCAAAGCTCTTTGGTTGATTCCGCCGCCGCCGGCACGGCTGTCGCGCCGTTTGAGCCCGCTGCCCTCTTCGCCAGATAAACAAAAAACGACGCGATGCCGCTCAAAACAAAACCCACCACGGCCAATAAACTCAGAATGCCCCAGTTCATCCCTTGGGCGAGGGCAGAATCGGATTTGCCGTAACAGGCCGCGCAGGCGAGCAACTCCGGTGGCGCCGCGATCATCACAACGACCGCCGTTGTCCCGCACGAGCGTATGGCTTTCCTCAGCATCACAGGTAACTGATATTTTTAAGCTTTCGCAGAATAGCTTTGGCGTAGATGATCAATGCGAAGCCCACCAGCACCGAAACGAGCCCGCCAACCAATTCCGCTGTGTTCCCGTGGTCCTGGTAGTCCAGGAGTGACCACACGCCGAAGCCGAACGCCAGCAGAATCGAGGCCGTTACAAACACAATATGGAACGCTTTAAGGGACATGGTGTGCTGGGGCGGCGTGAGCCGGCGGCGCCTGCCCGGTCGTGGTCGTCTGTTCCGGACTGTCGTTCATGGCCCAAATCGTCAACGCCATCAGCCCGACAAAGAAAAACGCGGTGAAAACGAGAATCGTATAAATCGGCTTTTTTTCAGAAACCAGATGCATGAAAAAGCCGGCGACCAACGCGGCCTTCAACACGGCGATGACCAGCGCGAGGCTGATGTTGCCGGCGTGTCCCAGGTTCACTCGCGAGACGGCGACCGTGACGATCGTGCCGACGAGCAGCGCCACGAAGACGCCGATATAAACCTTCAGATGTTTCTTGATGTCGTGAGCATGTTTGTCGTCCATAAAAAAATTTACAAGAGGTATAGCACCGGGAACAGGAAGATCCAAACCAGGTCAACAAAGTGCCAGAACAATCCGCCGATTTCCACCCGATTCGTGAAACGCACCGGATCGGTCTTCCACATTTTCGAGCCGGGCCCCCAGTAAAAGCTGTTCACCACCATGCCTCCCAAAACGTGCAGGGCGTGCAGGCCCGTGAGCGTGAAATAAATAGCGTAAAACGTGTGCGCCGCCGGAAAGTGGCCGTGATGGAATTTGGCGTTATACTCGAACGCCTTGATGACCATGAACACCAGGCCAAGCAGAATGGTCGCGCCCATGTAGGCTTTGAACTTGCCGAATTCATTTAATTTGAGCGACGCCCACGCCATGACCATTGTGATACTGGAAGTGATGAGCACCGCTGTGTTGGCCGTGCCCAGCCAGACATTCAGGTCCTTGGCCTCGCCATAAAGCCAGTTTATCGAACCCACCCGGAGCAGGATGTAAGAAGAAAACAGGGCTCCGAACAGCATCACTTCCGAAGCCAGAAACAGCCAGATGCCAACTTTCGCATTGAACAGTCCCGTATCTTCGCGGGGTTGAACTACGTAAGGTATGTCCATGTCTGAGTGGGCCTTTCGGTTTCTTCTCTATCGTTGTTCAGGTTCGGTTTGCGGCGTGAAATCCCCGTCGTGGCCCGGCACGCTGTATTCATACGGTCCGCGATGGACCTCAATCGGCCTGTCGAAATTGCCGTGCGGCGGCGGGGTCGGCGTTTGCCATTCCAGCGTCGTGGCCCCCCACGGGTTGTCGGAGGTCACTTTTTGGCCCTTTTTCATGCTGAGGAAAAAGTTGATGATGAACGGAATCTGCGCAAGGCCCAGCATCCACGCCGCCCACGAAATGTGCCGGTTCATGCCAAAAACCCACTGCGGCACGCCGACCAGACCCGCCGCCGGATCGTCCGCGCCGGCGTAGGTGACGCCACCGTCATACATGCGTCGCCCCAGGCCGGCCATGCCCTGCGCGAACATCGGTTGGAAAATCAAATTCATGAAAATCAATGAAGTCCAGAAGTGGACTTTGCCCCAGAACTCATTCATCAATCGACCGGTCGCTTTCGGATACCAGTAATAGATGCCGGCGAACAACCCGAAGATTGTTCCTGGCGCAACCACATAATGGAAATGGGCAATCACGTAATAGGTGTCGTGCAAGTGCAGGTCCGTAAAATTGAAGCCCAGCGGCAAACCGGTCAGTCCGCCAATTCCAAACATCGGCAGGAACGCCAACGCAAAAAGCATCGGCACCGTGAAACGAATCGAACCACCCCACAACGAAATGAAAAAACAAGTGAGAATGATCACCGACGGGATCGAAATGATCATCGTCGTGGTCTGGAAGAAGGTGGCGATTTTGGTTCCCATGCCGGTCAGATACATGTGGTGCGCCCAGACGATGAACGACAGGAAGCCGATGCAGAGCACCGAATAGACCAGCGACTTGTAACCCCAGATCGGCTTGCGCGTGTTATTCGCGATGATTTCGCAGACAATGCCCATCGCCGGCAAAATCAATACATAGACCTCCGGATGTCCGAGGAACCAGAACAAGTGCTGCCAGAGCAACGGGCTTCCACCGCCGCTGATCGGCAATGGTGTGGTCGTGCCCGGAGCGGCCAGGCCGGTGGGCAGGAAAAAGCTCGTGCCCGCCACGTTGTCCATCAACTGCAGGATGGCCGCCGCTTCCAGCGGAGGAAATGCCAGCAGCAGCAGGAAGGCGGTGACGAATTGCGCCCAGACAAAAAATGGCAACCGCATCCAGGTCATTCCCTTGGCCCGCAGTTGAATGATCGTGGCGATGAAATTGACCGCGCCCAGCAGCGACGAAGTGATCAGCAACACCATCCCGAGAATCCAGAACGTTTGTCCGTTGGGGTGGTGCCCCATGTCCGCTAAGGTGGCCAAGGGCGAATACGAGGTCCACCCGGACTTCGCCGCGCCGCCGGGGATGAAGAAGCTGAAGAACATCACGACGCCGCCCAGGAAATAAGCCTGGTAGCTGGCCATATTGACGCGCGGAAAGGCCATGTCCGGCGCGCCGATCTGGAGCGGCACAACGAAATTGCCGAACGCGGCAAACGCCACCGGCACAATCGCCAAAAAAACCATGATCGTCCCGTGCATCGCGCCGAAGGCGTTGTAGAGGTCCGGCAGCATCACCCCTTTGTTCACCATTTCATCGCCCAACAATTTCTGAAGGAATTCACCCACGACAGGCATCGGCTTGCCCGGATACGCAATCTGCCAGCGCATCAGCATCATCAGGCAGAAGCCGAAGAAAAGAAACAACAAGCCCGTGAGTCCGTATTGGATGCCGATGACCTTGTGGTCGGTGGAGAAAATATATTTGCGCCAAAAGCCCAGCTCCTCGTGGTGCGCGCCGTGGGCGGCGTGCTGTTGAGTTTCTTCAGTCGTCGGCTGCATGACTTTCAATTTCGTTCGCGTTTCGCCAGGAACCAAAAAAATCTGCCAGGTCAAATTTTTGAGGGGCGCAAGTTAACTTCGCTCTTCGCCCACTGTCAACGTCGAATCCAGGTCTATTTGATTTTGTCGAACACCATCAGCCCCAGCAACAGCGGCAAATAAATGATCGACGCGTAAAAAAGTTGGCGGGCCCGCTGGACAGTCAGGTCGCGCGAGAACCGGATGGCCTGCCACAGGAATCCGAGGCTCAACACCAGGGCTCCGGTCAGATACACCGTTCCCTCCAGCCCGAATAAAAAAGGACACAGACTGATCGGCAGCAGACCGAGTGTGTGGCTGACTGCCTGACGGGAGGTGCGCTGGCCGTCCGGGTCAAACACCGGCAGCATCGCAAAGCCGGCCTTCGCATAGTCCTCGCGGTAAATCCAGGCGATTGCCAGAAAGTGAGGCAATTGCCAGAAGAACAGGATGGCGAACAGCGACCAGCCTTCAGCGTTGATTTCGCCCCCGGCGGCGGTCCAGCCCATCAGCGGCGGCAGGGCGCCTGCAACCGCGCCGATGGCCGTGTTGAGGGGTGTCACCCGTTTCAACGGCGTGTAAATAAACAGATAGCTGCCCAGCGTGATCCCGCCCAGCAAACTGGTCAACAGGTTGACCGCAATGGCCAGATGAACCAGCCCGGCGGCCGAACACAGGCCGCCAAAGATGAGAACGGTGTCCGGCTGCAACCGCCCCGAAGGCAACGGCCGGTCCTCCGTGCGGCGCATGAGCGCGTCGTACTTTCGTTCCATCAACTGATTCAGCGCCGCCGCGCCGCTCGCCATGAGTCCTGTGCCCAACAACGTGTGAAACAGCAACAGGTAGTCCAGCTCGCCGTGAAAGCCGACATAAAATCCCACCAGCGTCGTCAGCAGCACCAAAAAGGTCAGCCGCGCCTTGACCAGTTCGCTGAAGACGGTGAACCGGCTCTTGTCCGCGATGAGCGCAGCGCCGAGAGATGGTGCGGTTGCTTTCATTGCCCCGTCATATGTGAACGTCCGACGCGATGCCCGGCTCCGTTGCCAGTGGCGTCAATTTCGCCCGAACCGCCTCGCGCCTGGGCGCCGGCGTCAGACACCGGAATGCGATGATGGCCAGCATCGCTCCGGTCATCAGTGACAGAGCGCCGAAGGCGACGTGCGTCGTGGCAATGTCCGCCGATTTGCCGGTCCAAATCGTGGCCGCGCCCAGGAAAACCTGACCGACGATCAACCCCAGCCACGCGCCGGACACTTTCGCCAGTGAATGTTGCCGGCCGAGCCGGCGATTGGCCAGCCACGCGGCGCGCGCCACCAGCAGCAGGATGGCCAGCGCCACGATCCGATGCGCCATCTGCAAAACAATCTGAAACGCGGTGATGGGATTGATCGCATTGACCTCGACACGGTCCTGGTTGTAGCGGGCGACGGATTTGGCATCCAACGCCGGCCAGGGGCGGCCATAAGCCGCCGGAAAGTCCGGAATGGAAAGGCCCGCGTGTTGATGCCGCATGGTCGCGCCCAGAATCAATTGCGCGAAAATCAAAAGCGTCGCAAACAGGAACAGCCGGCGCAGACCGCCATCGTCCGGCCGGGCGGACTTCAACGAAGGCGCATCTGACCACCAACGGCTGGTGAACAAGGCGATGGAACAGGTCAACACAAAAAACAGTTGCGCGAGCGCGGCGTGAAAGATTCCGATCTCGTCCTTGAACAAAACGACCCGCAAACCTCCCAGGACTCCCTGCAACACGACGGCAAAAAGGGCGAGGACACCCAGCCAACGCAACCAACGGCGCGATTCCTTCACCGCCATGCCCGCGTCGTGGCTGGTGACCAGGCCGCCCAGGCAAATCAACGCGAGCGTCGCCGCCGCAGTCAGCAACGCGTAACCGCCCAGCCATCGATTTTCCTTCGTTCGGGTCATCAATTCAAAACGGGCAAATCCGGCGGTCAAAAACGAAACCGCTGTGAATGTTGTCCACAGCGGCCTTCTTTTGAAAAGATTTTTCCAGTTCGCCGGGGCGACCGCCTACTTCAGCTCAATCGTGAAGTCAACCTTGGTGTCGCCGTTCACGTTGATTTCTTTGCTGACTCCGGGGCCGTCGCGGTGGGTCTTCACGTGGTAGGCCTCAACGGCGTATTTGCCGTTGGGCGCGCCGGAGATCTTGAAATTGCCGTCCTTGTCCGTCACTGCAAAGTAAGGATGATCAAACACGCCGACGTAAGCGAACATCCACGGGTGGACATTACACATAAAACGAACCGGCACTTCCGGTTTGTCGAAGCCCCGTTCGTTCACCTGCTCTTTGGTGGGCTGTGCAAAGTTGAACTCCGTGTTGATTTTTGGCGTGGCGTGAACGTTGTGCAGGGTCGCGTCCGAGTTCTTGATCTTGAACTTTTGATTGACCATGACCCCCATGACGTAGGGTTCATACAAACAGCCAACCTGATCGAGCACCGGCCCCTCGGCTGGCGTCGGGAACTTTTTTCCTTCCAGGCCGCTCTTTATGTAAACGAGCACGTTGGCCAGGCCGCCGTCCTTGCTCACCACATAATGGCGGGTGCTCACCGGTTGGCTATGGGCCGCCGCACATGTCTTGTCGGAAAATGAAGCCATGTCAATCGTGATTTCCGCGGGGGGAGTTCCTTTCAAACTGACTTTGCCGGTGATGTCCGCGGCGGAAGCCAACGACGCCGAGCCGACCAGAACCAGGGCGGTGAGGAGTTGGGTTTTCATAGATTCGTGTGCGCTTTTCATGTCAAAATTCAGCTGACGCTATCATTCGATGAACCGGGCAGCAAGCGCTTAGTGAAACATTTCACAAACTCCGTTAGTGTCTGTTCGACGTTGAAAGAAAGCCCGTATTCATTGGATATTTTGCCGGGCCGCTCCATCGTCAGTAGAAGCGTTGTTGATGTCCATTAGCAGGATTAGCAAGCGTTGGTCACTGGACCGAAAAAATGTCCCGCGCATCATGTGCAGCGCTCCACCTCCGCCATGACGCGAGCCATCTCGAGAGCGGTTCCAGCCGCTTCGATGCCGCGATTATGACTTTTGCCCAGACAACGCACGCGCGCCTGCTCTTCGTTTTCAAAGATAAACACGCCGTGAACGATGGGGATTTTGTGCTGCAGTTGGAGCTGAGCGAGCGCGTGGGTGACTCCCCAAGCTATGTGCTGGGCGTGGCTGGTCTCGCCCTGGAAAATCACGCCCAGGCAGATAATGGCGGACAGCGGCGGCAGATGAGACTGCGCCAGCTTGGCCGCCACGGCCGGAATCTCAAACGAGCCTGGCACGCGTATGACTTCGACTTCCTTTGCCCCGGCGCGGTTTAGCTCCTTTTGCGCCGCATTCAGCATAGCATCCACGTAACGACCGTTGTATTTCGCGGCAACGATGGCGAACGTGCCGCCGCTGCGGCGAGGTGCTTTGGGTTTGAGGGGTTTTAACATGATTTACCGACGTGCCCTTTGTAAACCTCTGAAATGTTGTTGGGACGCGCCATTATCGGGCGGCGGCAAAAACTTCAACGGGGTCCGTAGCTTCGGAAATCCACTGTTGAACCCACGGCCAGGCGGAATCTTCGCGGTTAAACAATTCCTCCAAATTTTTCACGAAGCGTGTTGGGAATCGTAAATCGTCATTCGCAAATCGTAAATTACAGACGGTGCCCGAGCTTTTCCCGTTTCACCCGCAGATATTTTGCGTTGTGCGGATTGGGTTTAACGCGAATCGGCACCTGCTCCACGATCTCCAGGCCGTAACCTTCCAAACCAACAACCTTTTTCGGATTGTTGGTCAGCAAACGGATGGTTTTCAAACCAAGATCGCAAAGGATCTGCGCGCCCAGGCCGTATTCACGGAGGTCCATCGGATAGCCTAGCTTGCGGTTCGCCTCGACTGTGTCATAGCCCTGTTCCTGCAATTTGTAGGCTTTGAGTTTTGACGCCAGACCGATCCCCCGCCCTTCCTGCCGCATGTAAACGATAGCGCCCCTGCCCTCCTCGGCAACCTGACGCATCGCCTGGCGCAATTGCGGCCCGCAATCGCAACGCTTCGACCCGAACACATCACCGGTCAGGCACTCGCTGTGTACGCGTACCAGGACATTCTTTTTGCCGGCGACATGCCCTTTCACCAGCGCCAGATGATGCTGTCCATCCAGCTTGGAGCGGTAGAGATACAAATCGAAGTCGCCGTATTCGCTCGGCAGCTTCACGACCTCCATCCGCTCCACCAGCTTTTCGCGTGTGCGCCGGTATTTGATCAGCGCTTCAATCGTGCAAATCTTCAGGCCGTGTTTCTTCGCGAAATCAACCAGCTCCGGCAGCCGCGCCATCGAGCCGTCGTCGCTCATGATCTCGCAAATAACGCCGATGGACCGGCAGCCGGCCAGCTTCACCAGGTCCACCGCTGCTTCCGTGTGCCCGGCGCGCTGCAACACGCCGCCCGGTTTGGCGCGCAGTGGAAACACGTGCCCCGGTTGCACCAGGTCGTCCAGCACCGCCGTCGGATCGGCCATCACTTGAATCGTGCGCGCACGGTCGGCCGCGCAGATGCCGGTGGTGATGCCGCGCGCGGCGTCAACGCTGACCTGAAAATCGGTTTTAAACGTCTCGCGATTGTTACTGACCATCCGCTCGATGCCCAGTTGCTGCAGCCGCTCCCCGGTGGTCGGGGCGCAAATCAAACCGCGGCCATGCTTGGCCATGAAATTGACGGCCTCCGGCGTCGCGTGCTCGGCGGCCATGATCAAATCTCCCTCGTTCTCCCGGTCAGCGTCATCCACCACGATGACCATCATGCCTTTCCGCAAGTCCTCGATCACCGCCTCAATCGAATCAAACGCTTGCTTCATTTGTCGCGCTGAATTTAACCGGTGGTCCGGCGACTGGCAGCAACAAAAAAGCCCTCGGGTCTGTTCGAGGGCTTGCGGGATGGGATGGAAGCCGTTACAGCAATTCTTTGATCAGCGCGTCGGCCTGCTCTTTCGGGATGCCCAGCTCGCGAAAAGCCAGCGGCCCGTTGCCGTCGTGCAGCACCGGTTCCAGTTCTTCGAGGCTTGGCAGGTCCGCGCGTTTCCAGAAGAGGCCGATGGGGATTTCGTCGCCCCACTGGTAGCCGCGCTCGATCGCCTTGTTGAAATCAGCCGGGTTGTGGCCCTGTTCTTCAAGGATTTTCACACGGGGATTGAACCATTGATAAGTGTTGTCCTTGTTGTACGTCACGCACGGGCTGAAGACGTCCACCAGCGCAAAACCCTTGTGCTGGATAGCGCCTTTAAACATTTCCACCATGTGCTTTTGTTTCCCGCTGAAGGCGCGCGCCACATAGGTCGCGCCGCCCACGATGGCCATCGGAATGGGATTGATGGGATTCTCCACGCTGCCATGGGGCGTGGTCTTGGTTTTCATCCCCTTCACGCTGGTCGGCGAGATTTGGCCCGTCGTCAGGCCGTAAATCTGGTTGTCCATGACAATGTAAGTCAGATCCACATTGCGGCGCATCGTGTGGAGAAAGTGATTGCCGCCGATCCCGAAACCGTCTCCGTCACCGCCGGTGCAGATCACTTTCAATTCGTGGTTGCCCAGCTTCGCCCCCGTGGCCACCGCGAGCGAGCGACCATGAAGAGTCGGACACCAGTCGGGATGAATCTTGCCTTTGTAGGTATCCTTGGTCAGTTGAGCGGGTCGGACTGTCGGCGTGCCAGGTGGCGCGGCGGTTTCGACTGCGGTGCTCATAATTTTCTTTAAACGATTACTTCGTGGGCGGGGATGGAAATTTCACGTTTGCCGGCGAGCTGTTCCCTCACGGCGTTGACGATGTGGTGCGGCATGAACGGTTCGCCGTCGTATTTGCGGATATGACCGTGCGCGGCGAAACCCGTTTCCGAGCGGAGATAGCGCGCAAATTGGCCGGTGTAGTTGTTCTCAACGATGATGACCTTTTTGCTCCGGGCAAGGATGCGCGTCACTTCCCCCGCGTGAAACGGCACGATCCATTTAATGTGAAGCTGGTTCGCAACGACGCCTTCCTCCCTCGCCAGTTTCTCCACCGCTTCACGAATCACCCCTTCGGTCGAACCCCAGCCGACCAGGGTTACCTGCGCGTTCTCCGGTCCGACGAGTTTCGGCGGCGCAATGTCCGCAGCAGCATTTTGCATTTTGCGCGCCCGCGCGCAAGTAGGCGTTGTCATTATAGCCGCTGAACGGATTTTCCGCTTCGCCGTTGCCGTTGGGCAGGATGAGTTCACCGCGCTCAATCTTCACATCGAAGTTGAGGTCCGCCGGGTCAACACTCGCGGTGCCTTCGGAAATCAGCAGGTCCGCCAGGACGAGACCCGGGCATTGATATTTGTCGCACAGGTTGAACAGTTCAGGGATGGATCGAAACAGGTCGAGCTGATTGGAGGGCGCGACAATCAGGCGCGGATAATCCCCCTGCCCTGCGCCGAGCACTTGCCACAGGTCGCCTTGCTCGGTCTTGGTCGGCACGCCCGTGGCCGGACCGGCGCGCTGGACGTCCACGCAGACCACCGGTGTTTCGATCATGCCCGCCATGCCGACCGCTTCGGACATCAGGGCGAAACCACCGCCGGAAGTCGCGCACATCGCGCGGCATCCGGTGTGTCCCGCTCCAATGACCATGTTCATCACGCCGATTTCATCTTCCACCTGTCGCACCATGATGCCTAACTGTCGCGCGTGCGCCGCCATCCACATCAACACGCCCGTGGACGGACTCATCGGATAGGCCGCGTAAAATTTAACACCGGCTGCGACACCGCCCATCGCCGTGGCCTGGTTGCCCGTGATGACGGCCTGCGGCCGGGGCAGCTTGGGCGCTTTGAAAGGAAACGGTTTGAAATGCTGCGCGGCGTAATCGTAGCCGGCTCGGGCGATACCAACGTTTTCAGCCACCACAGCGTCCCCTTTCTTCTTGAATTGGCGGCCGATGACCGCTTCGAGCGGTTCGGACTCGATGCCGAGCATCTGCAGCGTGGCGCCCAGTGCCGCGGTATTGGCAGCGAGTTTATTGCCCTTGGTCAGTTCCTTCATCGGCATCGGGCAAAGCTCCACGCCAGCGGCGGGCGCGCCCGGCTTGAGTTTGTCGCCGTCGAAAAGCACGCGCGATCCGGCCTTCATCAACCGGAGATGCCGATCCATGGAATCCTGGTTCAGTGGAATCAACACATCCACTTTGTCTCCCATGCTGCGAACGGGCCCGTCGCCGGCGCGGATGGTCAGAAAGGTGTGGCCGCCCCGAATAATGGACTGGTAAGCGTTGTAGGCGTTAAGATTCAGCCCGCGGCGCGCGAAAATGCGTGCGAGGATATCTCCCGTGCTGGCGATGCCCTGACCGTTTTCACCGCCGATGCCGACTGCAAAATCAACTGTAGCCATAAAAAGAATCTAACGTCCGCGCATCCCGACAACCGCAGGCGGCTTCAACTCAGACTTTCACAAAAGGCGCGTATTACAAGCAAAATCGTTAATCCGGGAACCGCCAGCAAAAAAAATATCACAACCGGATTTTCGGTTCTACCTGAAAATGAGCTCGCGAGGAATTTCGCGGATGGCCGCCTCGCCACTCTCGTAACAACCCGCACAGCAATTTGGCGGTCGGCTGTCCCCAGCCGACGATCAGCCTCGGCGAAGCCTTCTGGTCCAACAAGACGAAGGCGGTCGTCTGGCGGCAAAATTACTCCGCATGGTAATCCGGGGAGCGCAGCCGCCTCGGCTGCACCGGTCGGCGCCCTCGTCGACCGGACCGCGTGTTCCAGGACGGCGCGCACCTGTTCAAGAACGCTTTTGGTCGTAGAATCGCTCTGACGAAAAGCGCCTAATCCACGCGGCCAACAATCCCCTCGCCGACCAGCGAGAGCCATTCATCTGCGTTCCCGTCTCGAGCAATCAACGCTGCGGCTCGGGCGCAGGCGGCCGTCATGGCGAATAATTCCGCGCCGATGTCAACGAAGCGCCCGAGCAAAACCTGCTGCCGTTCGAGCTTCGGACCGTGGCGAAGCATCGCGTGAAAAAGTCTTCGCGCCAGTCTCCGGCTGGTGCGCGCGGCGTACCGCAGATGCCGCCGCAAGACCGGGGGAACGTTGAACGTTGAACGTCGAACATTGAATCGCGGCAGGACCTGTTTCGGGTACCACCCGGCGTAGAACCAACCCGCCTCCAACGCCGCTCTCAAACGCTCGCTCAGCGGAAGGCGCGAATTCAGGACCGGCGCGGCGATTTTCAAGTGCGGATCCAGCGCCTCCCGGGCGATAAACAAACGCATGATTTCGCTGGAGCCTTCAAAAATCGTGTTGATACGGCTGTCTCGAAAGAACCGCTCCACCGGCACCGGTTCGTCGCCGCGCGTCTTCAAGGACTCGGCCGTCTCGTAACCGCGTCCGCCGCGGATTTGCATCGTGTCGTTGACGATTTCCCACGCCATTTCGCTGCCCCACAGCTTGCACATCGCGGCCTCAAGCCGAATGTCCGCCTTCTTGTCGCGGTCCACTAGGCTGGCGCTGTAAAGCGTCATCGCCTCCATCGCAAACGTGTTCGCCGCCATTCGGGCAATTTTGTCCGCAATGGCCGCGTGTTTGCCAATCGGCGCACCCCATTGCACCCGTTCCTTTGCCCATTTCTTGACAATCTCCAAACATCGCTTCGCCAGCCCGACGCAACCGGCAGGCAAAGTGAGCCGCCCGGTGTTTAGAGTTGAAAGCGCCACGCGCAGACCCTTGCCTTCGGCCAGCAAAATGTTCTCGCGCGGCACACGAACGTTGTTGAAACGGACCACGGCGTTGTAAAGGGCGCGCAAGCCCATGAACCGGCAGCGCTGGACGACCTCCACACCCGGCGTGTCCATCTCGACGATGAACGCGCTGATCTGGTCTTTCGGTTTGCCGTTGACCATTTTCGCCGGTGTCCTGGCCATGACGACGATGATTCCGGCCTTGGTGCCGTTCGTGCACCAAAGTTTTTCGCCGTTGAGGACAAAATACTTTCCGTCTGCCGTCGGCTCGGCGTGCGTCTGCATTTTCGCCGGGTCCGAACCGACCCCCGGCTCGGTGAGAGCGAATGCCGAAATCTCGCCCTTCGCGACGCGCGGCAGGAATCTTCGCTTCTGTTCTTCGTTGCCGAAAAGGATGAGCGGCTGCGGCACGCCGATGGATTGATGCGCGGAAATCAGCGCCGTGAGATTACCGCAATAACTGCCCAGCAAGATCGCGGCGCGGCAGTAGTTGGTTTGCGAGAGACCCAGCCCGCCATAACCGGGAGAAATCTTGATGCCGAACGCGCCCATTCCGGCGAGTTCCTTAATGACTTCAGGCGGGATTTCACCCGTTCGATCGATCTCATCGGGGTCAACCTTTTCGCGCAAAAATCCTTCGAGCCGCTGCAGAAAAGCGTCTCCCTGGTCGCGGTCTTCGGGCTTCTGAACTGGAAAAGGATGAATCGCCCCCAAATCGAAGCGTCCCATGAACAGGCCGCCCCCGAAACTGCCCCGTTCGGTGGCGGCGTCGCGCGCGGCCTCAGTCAACTCCAGCGCCGCCCGCTGACCGGCTGACATCTTCGAAGTGTCAATGACCGCTCCCTGCTCCTCGGTCGTGTCTTTCACTTCCGGGTCCTTCGGAACAGTGTTGGTGCCGTCCATCACTGGTGTCCTTTGTCTGCATAGAATCTCCCACCGTCATCCGCCATGCGCTGCAGCAAAGCGCATGGCGCGAAATACGCACCGCCTGAATCCACGAGGCGTTTCATTTCCCCAACAACCTTCTCCACGCCGCGGCTGTCCGCGTGGCGCAACGGACCGCCTCGGAACGGCGCAAATCCCGTTCCCATAATCATCGCGAAATCCACGTCGGACGGCTCCGTCACCAGTTCCTCCTCCAGACAACGCGCCGCTTCGTTGACCATCAACAGCGCCATTCGTTTTTGCAGTTCTTCGCGCGGGAAATTCCTCGCCCAATCCTTTTCCTGAAACAGACTCAAACCTGAATTCACCTCGGGTGTTTTGCTGTTGTAAAGATAAAAACCGCGTTCGCTCTTGCGGCCCAACAGCCCGGCCTTCAGCATCTGCGCCAGCACCCGCGGCGTTTGCATGCGGTCGCTGAATTTGACTTCAAGTTCCCCGGCCACGTGGTGCGCAACGTCCACGCCCACTTCGTCAAGCAATCGCAACGGCCCCATCGGCATGCCGAAGTCGAGCATCGCCGCGTCAATGTCCTCCACCGACGCCCCGGCCTCGAACAAATGTCCGGCCTCAATCAAATACGGCATCAGAATCCGATTCACCAGAAAGCCAGGGCTGTCTTTCACCACGACCGGCAGCTTGCCGATCTGCTGAACGAACCGCACCGCGCGTTGCACCGTTCCCGAACTCGCCTGTCGCGCGACGACGACCTCGACCAACTGCATTCGGTGCACCGGATTGAAGAAATGAATGCCCACGACCCGCTCAGGCGATTTCGTGCTCGCAGCGATTTCAGAAACAGACAACGCGGAAGTGTTCGTCGCCAGAACCGTGTTCGGTCCCGCCAACTCGCCAAGCTCCTGGAAAATCTTTTTCTTCAAATCCATTTTCTCCACCGCCGCCTCGATGATCAGATCAACGTTGCGCAACGGCGCTTCGGCCGGGCTCGGGAAAATGTGGTCCAGACCGGCGCGGGCTTCAAGTTTCGTGACCAGATGCCGTTTCACGCCCTCCTGGTAGAGCTGAGCCACACCGGCCATTCCTTTGGCGACCTGCTCCGCGTTGACGTCACGCAAAATCACGGGCAGGCCGCGCGAGCTGAGCCATTGTGCGATGCCTGCGCCCATCACGCCTGCGCCGATGACCGCGGTGCGGTCAACGGGCTTGGCAACTGCCGGTGTTGGGCCAAGGATATAGCTCCGTTTCCTGGCACGCTCTTGCATGAAGAAAATTCGGATGAGGTTATGGCATTCCTCGGTCCTGGCCAGTTCAAGCATGGCTTCTCGTTCCAGCGCCAACGACTCTGCCGGCGGACGGGAAAGGCCCCGGGTGACGACTTCCAACGCTTTGAACACGGCCGGATAATGCCCGCGCGTTTTCTTCAATAGTCGGGATTCGATCCGGAGTGACAGGGCCATTGCAAAGAGCCGATTGTTCGTCGCCCAATGTTTAAACCCGTGACGCCGGCGGCGGAGCTCCGAGCGTTGAGTGAGAATTTTCCGGCAAGCGAACTCAACCAATCGCTCGCGCGGCACGAGGTCGTCCACCATGCCGTATTTCAAGGCCTGTTTTGCAGCGAGCGTTTTGCCGCCAAGAATCACGTCGAGCGCGCGCGGCAGTCCGATCAGCCGCGGCAGGCGTGTGCTTCCGCCCCAGGCGGGCAGGATACCCAGTTGCGTCTCCGGCAGACCGATTTTCGTCGCGCGGTCGGGCGAGGCGACGCGGGAATCGCAAGCCAGGCACAATTCGAAGCCACCACCGACACATGCGCCGTGAATCGCCGCCGCGGTCGGAATATTCAGCGCTGCGACTCGACTAAAAACGGATTGACCCAGTTCAATCAGACTCGCCAAATCGTCCGCTGACGCGCCTGCCAGCGCGTGGAGGTCAGCGCCCGCGATAAAGATGGAATTCTTGGCGCTGGTCAGGACGACACCTTTGAGCTCCGTCGAGTCGGCAATGAAATCCAGGTGGCCGTCCAACTCGTGAAGCGTTTCGCGGTCAAAAACGTTCGCCGATGAATTGGGGCGGTCGAACGTGAGAATGCAAACCTGTTCATCGGTGATTTGTCGATCGACACAGGTGAAGCGTTTCTCCTGCGCTACGGATGAAAGAGGAGGTCCGCCGGCAGGTGGAACGACACCGAGGTTCATCCGTTTTTCATCCGAGGCCAAAGCTTCGGTTCTCATAAAGCCTCCAGCCAAAGCGCCGCGCCCTGCCCGCCGCCAACACAGAGGGAGACCAGCGCGCGCTTCGCTTTCCGTCGTTTCAACTCTTTCAAGCTCGTCAAAACCAGCCGCGCGCCCGTCGCGCCAACGGGATGACCCAGAGCAATCGCGCCGCCGTTCACGTTCAGCTTTTCGCGTGGAACGGCGCCGGGTGACGTGTCGCGGCGCAGGACTTTGCGTGCGAATTTCTCCGACTCCATCGCTTTAAGGACCGCGAGCACCTGCGCGGCGAACGCTTCGTTGATCTCGATAAGGTCAGCGTCGCGCGGCGTCAAGCCGGTTTGCAGCTCCGCTTTGGCAATCGCGAAGACCGGTCCCAGGCCCATTCTCGCCGGGTCGCAACCGGCGTAACTGTAACCGGCGAGATAACCAAGCGAAGCGAAACCCAGCTCATTCACCTTCGACTCGGACATCACCAGCAAGGCCACCGCGCCGTCGGTGATTTGCGAGGCGTTGCCCGCGGTGACGGTGCCGGTCTTCCGGTCGAAGACCGGTTTCAGCCTGGCCAGTGCCTCCAAAGTCTGGTTTGCTCGCGGACCGTTATCATGACTGACGAGGCCTCCGCTCGCGTAAACCGGACAAATTTCCTCCGCGAGCTTCTCGCGAGCGGCCACGGCTCGACGGTGCGACTCCAGAGCGAACTCGTCTTGTTCGGCTCGCGTCACGCCGAATTCACGCGCAAGTACTTCAGCCGTCTCGCCCATGTTCAAACCACAGACCGGGTCGGTCAAACCAAGCTGCAATCCCACGCGAGGTCCAAAGTCCGGCGGACGAAATCCAGCGATGGCGCGCAACTTTTGACCGAGCGACTTTGCTTTGGCCAACGCCGCAAATTTTATCGCGGCAGATTGCCTGAACAGCAGCGGAATTTGAGACATACTTTCCGTGCCGCCAACGACAAAAACAGAACCGCGGCCCGCGACCATCTTTTCGTAAGCCTGCGTGAGCGCTTCGCAACCCGACGCGCAGTTGCGGTGAACTGTGACCGCTGGAACATGCTCCGGAATCCCGCCACGAAGAGCGATGACGCGCGCGACGTTGGCCGCATCGACCGGCTGGCCCACGCAACCGAAAATCACTTCATCGATCCGGCTCGGATCGAGGCCGGTGCGGGTAAGCAATGCGTTGACGGCAATACGACCCAGTTCGTCAGCTCCCAGCTGCGCAAGGTCGGCGCCCATTTTGGAGAACGGCGTGCGAACTCCGTCAACGATGAGAAGTCGTTCGGCTTTCACTTAAGCGCCTCGATTGTTTCCGCGGAACGAGCATCCGGCTCAGGTGGAGCATCGCCCGTTTCGCGCGGCCGGCGGAGGGACTGCTCTGCTTTGCGGTTATCGACAATCTTCTGTTCCTTGAGCTGCACGCCGACGCCCTGCAGCTCGCGCATTGCGTCGGCGTCATGAAAAACAATTTGGTTTGGATGAATCTCTGTCTTTGCGACAAAGCGGCTGTTCAAATCGCGGATGAGCTTGTCTTCCTGAACGCTGCCCGTCTTGTGGACGTGGAGAATCAGCTCATCCACCTCGAGCGGATCGTTGTTGCGTTTGCGCAGTTCGAGCTGCCAAGCGCCGATATGCTCGGCGTCGTCGAGAACGTGTTCGAGTTGGTTGAAATCCACGAGCGTCCCTTTGATTTTATCGAGCCGCATTTCTTTCACTTCCGAACTGCGGGAGATGTTGCCGACCAATCGCGGCGTTCTCCGGCCACAATGCGGACACGGCCCATATACCAAACCGCCATCAATGAAATCGCCTGTGCGATAACGTAACACCACAGTGCCCCGGGCGTCGAGCGGCGTGAAAACCAGTTCGCCGGGCTCACCGGTCGGAACGAGTTCGCCGGTCCTGGGATTGATGACTTCGAAAATGCCAAGATCGGGATAGAGATGGTATCCGCCGGGCGTCTCATCAAGCCCGCAGGGGCATTCGCCCCAGGCCATCTTCGCCTCGGTGAAACCGTAGGTTGCGATGATGTCGATTTGAGTGGCGCCGAGTTCGCCGGCGAGGTTGGTCAGCTTGCGCCTGACGCCCTCGGAAACCTTTTCACCACCCAGAACGACGCGCCGCAGATTCTCGCAACGAAACCCTTCTTTCGCAGCCTGGAGCAATACGTGATAAATAAAGGTCGGCATGCCAATGAGCACGTCCGGTTTGATTTTCCGGATCAGCCGGAGATTCCCATCGGTCCCCATCACCTTGCCGCCACCTGTGCTGGTGACAAAAACGCCAAACGCGGTCCCGCCGAAGTGCGTTTGCCAGAAAGCGAGGTGTGGCGCGTAAGGAAACATGTTCAAGATTCGCATTTCACGTTGCGCGCCGCAAACTTCGAAGAGCCGTCTGCCCGTGAGGGCCAGATTCACCAAATCGTGTTGTGTAAACAGGAATGGAATCGGGTCCGCCGAACGCCCCGTGGTGCTGGTCATGAAAATGGGCCGAAACTCGGCCTCAAAACTTTGTTTCACTTCGTTTCGACCGTGCAGCAGCGCGCGCAGAATCGTCGATGCCCGTCGCGAGAGGACTTGTTGGTCGGGAATCAGCACGAAATCACGCGCGCGTTGCGGATTAGCCGGCGTATTGAGCAGGTCGGCTTTGGAAGTGAACGGCAGCCGCTGCAAATCGTCGAGGGACCGGATAACACCGGTTGCTCCTCCGTTTTGCTGGAACCATTCGCGATAATGCGCCGAAAACGGCAAGACGACCCGGCGCAGATAGTCCTTCAGTTTCTCCGCCTGCAATTGGCGAACGACTTTCTCAGGCAGACCCTGCCAGTTGGTTGTAAGCCGCCTCGGGTTCATACGACGATGCCCGTTTGTTCACGAGCGATTTGATTTCATCCAGATGCTCCTCGGCCGCGCGCCGACCCACCGCAATGAATTTGCACGGTTTGTCGAACTCATACCAGTGCGCATCCATGGCCAGCGGGCGCAAGACGACGTCGGCGTGACGGCAGGACTCCTCCGCCACCCGGAGTTGCGCACCATGCACCGCGCGCATCATGATGTCGAGAATATTTCCGGGCGCGAAGTAGTTGACCTGCCGGTTCAGCGCCCTGAGAAAATTGTGGCGCCGGCCGTACAACGCCTCCTGTTCGTGTTCCATCTCCAGGCAGCAGCGCATGTAAGCCGGTGTCGGAATCGTGTTCACCGCGATGATGCGATTGATGCCCATCTCCTCGAGCACGTCCACCGGCAGCGGGTCGGCAATGCCGCCATCCACGTAGGATTCCCCGTCAATAACGACCGGAGCGCAAACGCCGGGGATGGCAACACTCGCCAGGACAGCGGACGCCAGGTCACCGCTCGAAAAGACCGCCCGGTCGAGGCTATAAAGATTGGTGGCGACGACACGAACCGGGCGCTCCAATTCTGAAAAGTGAACGTCGCCGATGGTTCTTTGCAGGCGTCTTTTGACCGCGCGGCCGCGGATGAAACCTTCACGCGGGGGGAACACGGGATCCACCAGACGCCAGATTCCCCAACGCCCTTCCACTTCGCGCGCGAGCTTTTCCATCGCTTGGCCATCACATCCATAGCCCCAAACGGCGGCGACGTATGCGCCCATGCTGCATCCCGCGATGACATCCACTTCGATGCCGTTTTCCTCCAAAACCTGAATGACACCCACGTGAGCCAGACCCTTTGCGCCGCCGGATGAAAGTGCCAGACCGACCCGGCAACCTCCGATCTCCCGCGCCAACCGGCGAATGTCCGCCCCCAGGGCCTTGCTCGACACGTTGGCCTGACTTTCATGGCCGACACCAGGGGATGGACAATCGTGAAAGAAGGCGTGCAACGGCCCGCCGATTTTCTTGGCCAACTCAGACGACATCCGCGCCCGTTCACCTTCAGATAAGCACAGGACGGTTTTCAGGCGTGCACAATCGCCGTTGAATTGCGAACGCGCCTCTCGGAGAAGTAAATCGATGTCGTAAAGGTCGTCTGAAGATTGGCGAACGAAAAGATAAGTCATGTCCGAGTCCGCCAGGCATTCGAATAGAGCTTGGACGGGCACGTCGGCGCCGATTCGCAAAAGGACGAACCGAAAGTGACTGCCGAAATGCTCCAGCAGCGGCTTGACGAAACTCAACTCGCCGGGTTCCCGCGTCATGCGTACCCCCAGACGCTTGAACCCACCCTCACCGTGGCGGAGGTGCTCAGAGAAACAGAACTCGCCGTTTAGCGTTGGCTGGAGAGCTGCGAAGTCTCGCAACGAAACAGCCGGACCGGCATTATCAACCTCCACCAGCAGAACAGAATCACCCATCTCCGAATGCAGGGACTGCGCGAGCGCGTTGCCAATCAATCGATCGGGAATTGCCGGCGAAAGCGAAGCCAAGGCTACGATCCTGGCGGCGGGGGTTGTTGCTTTGGTTGATGGCAACGGACGCACAAATGTTTCGGCCCTCGGGCAACTCAACCCTGAAATCTCTATGTTCGCTCCAGCATTCATTTCCGTCACTGACCAGCGACGGAAAGCCGGGCCGCACTTCACCCGTTTTGGGTTTAGCGAACCTTGACCGCCAGCAGACCGTCGCCAATTATTTTCATCTGGTTGAACGATGTCGAAGCCAAGCTGATCGTTTCCCTGGGGGTAGTAGTTCGACCATTTCCCCTCACCGCGTTGTTTGACCGCCTGACATTCATGGCATCTAATTCTTTCAATCAAAATGTATAAGGCAATATTCATGCCGTCAAAGCGACCACCGCAAATTTTGGAAGGTTTATTTCCACCCGACTCCTTTGCTTTATGACTGCCTTGTGCTAGCTTTAGTGTTACTATTCCCGATTCCGGTGCGAAAGCCCACTTTCGCTTCC
>QHNT01000361.1 GCA_003218515.1 Verrucomicrobiota bacterium
AAACATGTCATTGATGGCGTGGAACGCGAGGTCATTGTGCATCGCAAAGGCGCAACGCCGGCAGGCCAGGGTGTATTGGGAATCATTCCCGGCTCGATGGCATCGCCGGGATTCGTCGTGAGTGGAAAGGGAAACCCTGAGTCACTGGACTCGGCATCGCACGGCGCCGGCCGCGCCATGAGCCGCAAAGCCGCGAACGAGAAGTTCAACTGGAAGGACGTGAACCATTTCCTCAAGCAACAAGGCGTGACACTCATCAGCGCCGGCCTGGACGAAGTACCAATGGCCTACAAAAACATCCGCGAAGTCATGGCGGCGCAGAACGATTTGGTAACCGTGCTCGGCCAGTTCGATCCAAAACTTGTGAAGATGGCGCCCAGCGGCGAACGCCCGGAAGACTGACCGTCGACTCAAAGCCCACAGCCCGCGACCTTCACGCGCATCGGTTAACCCAACCGGCAAAGTGTGTAGCATTAAGTTGAAATCCGCCGGAACCAACACGCGCTTCGCGCCGGGTCGCGACGCACCCCGACGCCCGTGCTGCTCCCTCTGCTCCGCGCGTGCTCGTTCCGGCTTGTGTACGACCGATCCGCGTGGCACTTCCGTTGGGATTTGGCTCGGTCGCTCCGCTACTTCCTCCGGAATCGCTCCGTCTCCCGTCGCCGACTCCCAACCGAAGCGACAGGCACCAACCAGAGATTGGTCACCAGGCCGAAGGATTGAATCCGCGCATCCGCTCCAAAGGATGGACCTAAACTGCGTGGGGGCAGTCGCGTCTTCGGCGCGTGAAGTCAGGCGGGCGATAATATGCCGGAGTCGCGAAGCTCAGGTATGCGCATTGGCTGAACCGGAGCGTGCCTCGCGCCTCAATTATACGGCTCGCTCACGCCGTCAATGTAGTGCGCCCTGTTGCCCTTCGCCTCCACATTGACCGCGTTCGCTTCGCCAGGAGGGACGGCGCTTAGGAAGGCACGATTGGAATCTGGATGTCTGGTTTCAGAATCATCGCCGGCGCACAAATAAAAGGTGGATCTTCCTTAATGAATTCGTCAGGCGTGTTCACGATTCGCAGCAACCGATGAGAAACGAATCGCTGCGATCCGATAGATTTACGACGATCGGAGTGCGAGTTGATCTTCAGAGTTCATGTTGAGGACGCGAACCGTCGTCCTTCCGATGGCCGTCTTGCCGATAACATAGATGCTGCGCCACTCAAAGTGATCGTCCCAACGTTGATGTCTCGGATGAAACAACTCGGTGACCCGACGAGTTTCGGGATCGATCCCCGTGAGGTTTGGGCCTTTGTGAAGATTACAGTCAATGCAAGCCAGAGCCAGGTTGTCGAGATCGTCGCTGCCGCCATGAATCCGAGGGACGATATGCTCGATGTGAAGTGCGGCCAGCGGCGAATCTTCCTGTCTCAGTTGGCAATACTCGCACCGATTTCCGGCGCGTTCCCTCACCTGAGCTCGGAGCGCCGGGCTCATCCTCTACGGTTTGGTCCCAGTCATTTGCCGCGCTTGCCGCTGAAGGATGGCGACGAATTTGTTCGCCCGGACGTAGCCTTCGTACTCGGCCCGTTCCTCCTCGGTGAGTTGACCTTCGGTCGATTTGGCGGCCAGATCATCGATCCGTCTCTGAAGCTCAGGGTCCGCCCGATAATTCAGGACGGCTTCGGTTTTGTCCGGCAGAACGATTCGCAGAACGGGGCGAACCCCCCGGTCGAACGCAGCGCTTTCTGGTGTCGTTATCACGGTCGCACCATACCAAACACAATCCACTTCCGAAAGCGCAAAAAAAAGCTTGACAGCCGACGGGCCGGGGACTATCAGTTTCGCTGATCCTGACAAGCTCAAAGGCGAATCCAGGTGAAGGGAATCTCTCCAGTCGCCAGCGGTTCACGGCCAGTCAAAAGGTGTGCTTTCACGCTCATCGAACTCTTGGTCGTCATCGCCATCATCGCCATTTTGGCTGGACTGCTCTTGCCGGCATTGGGTAAAGCCAAACGAAAGGCGCGAGAGACGAATTGCCTTTCCAATTTCCGCCAGTGGTCCATCGCGGCGAATGTTTACGGGTCCGATGACGCGCGCGGTCGATTGCCCATGCTCGGCGACATTGGAAACAATCCCTGGGACGTGGCTCATCCTATGATCCCGGCCCTTCAGGATTACGGATTAATTGTAGCCATGTTCTTTTGTCCCGCCAGGCCGTCGGAATTTCAGGAGGCGCAATCCTGGCTACAAAAGAACAGAAAGCGAACCATCAACAACAATGACGATCTGCGCTATTATTACGAACAGCGATGGACGTTTGGTTTTGCCATCATGCAACATAGTTGGTGGGTTCCCCGTTCCGGCAAACCAGGCTTTCGGGTTATGCCCTCGACCACGAAGGTCAACACGAACAGCATGACAGAGGGCTGGCCCACTCGGCTCGAAGATCCGGGAACATCTGTGAGTCCGATCATCACCGATACCCTGTACCACGACGGTTTCATCACAAATCTTTCTCTGGCGTGGGGCGGACACCCCACCAAAAAGGCCGATTCGGGATTTCAGATCCAGGGAGGCGAGGCGGAATCGATCAGTCGCGGTTACGCCGACGGCCACGCGGATCTAGCACGCCGTGCGAAGATCGTCTGGCGTCACTTCGGCAACTGGACCAGTTTTTATTGAATTTCCCGGAGCAGCCGTTCCTCACCAGCTTTGAGCAGCGTGGTAACCGCTGTGGTGTCGGTAACGACCGTCCTCAGCGTAGATCACCAAGTCAATGGAATCGTGTCAGGACAAGCCGTTGAGTGTGTCCAGGTCCACCCGCAAATCCTTCGCTTCGTAATTGATCGGGATTCGCCGGCGGCCAAGTTCGTTCAGGAATTCTGGCGACGACAAACCGCTGATTTCGGCCGCCCGCCCCAGCGATACCTGTTCGCGCTTATAGAGGCCGATGGCGATGTCCGATGGCGATGTCCACCAGGGCATCCCGTTCGTTCAGCGTGATGTTGGCCAGCCGCTCGCTTGGAATCGTGACCGTCATTTCGACGATGAAGGTAGCGCAAAAGGCGAGATTTGGGAAGCCCTGACACCGCCAGATTTTGGAGCAGTGGTGGTATTTTCGTGGCAACGGCAAATCGAGAAAGGTTGGACAACGATGCGGAAGAAAGCCAACGTTCGAATCCGCTGTCGTCTACCTGTCTTTCCGCCCCCTGTGCTGGACACCACGCCGCCCGCAAGAGTTCTGGAGCGGACACCAAAACGGACACCAAAACGATTAAAAATGATAGGATCGGATAAAGTAGGTAATGCTTGAATCACCAATGAAATCAGGCATATTTGAAGCGCAACGGCGGGGATAGACAGCCGATTCCGACCTCCGCCTCCAAATCTAACCGCGAGTGCGGCAAGGATTTGGATTTCTTCCACACGCGAGTGCCAGCAGAAGTGCCAGCAAAAAACTATCCGGCCAGCTTCTGCCATATCGTTGGCATCTCGCCCGCTGCTCGCTAACCGAGTCGAAATCAATCGTTGTAACCTCATCGCTGCGAAAAACAGTATGAGACAACGATTCAGACTCTATCGCCGTAAAAAAGGCGGGCGCTACTACATTCACGATGACGTGACGGGCAAACAGGAAAGCCTCGGCACGAATGACCGCGCCACCGCAGTTCGAGTGTTCCACTCCAAAAGCGAGGCGACCAAACAGCCCGCCGTGAATTTGCAGATTGCCCGCGCGTATCTGGCCGCCGGCGATCCGCAGATTGCCACCCGCAACTGGCAGTTTGTCATGGAGGAAATGGTAAAACTCAAAAAAGGTGAGACGCAACGCCGCTGGCAGTCAGCCATCAAGGACAAAGCCTTCGACACGATGCGCCATCTGCCGGTTTTGGAAACCCGGCCGGAACATTTCCTGCGCGTGCTCGAAACAGGAAAAGTTTCGACCAATGTTTATTTGCGGCGCATCCACAACTTCGCCCTCGACATGACGTGGCTGCCGTGGCCGGTGATTGTGAAGCGGCAGTGGCCGAAGGTTCAGTTCAAGGACAAACGGGCCATCACCCGGGAGGAACATCAGGCCATCGTTGCCCGTGAACAGAATCCCGAACGGAAGGCGTTTTATCAACTGGCGTGGCATCTTGGCGCGTCGCAAACAGATCTGGCTTTTCTTGAAGCCGAAAACGTTGATTGGGAACACAACGTCGTCAGTTTCACGCGCAAGAAAACCGGTTCCATTGCTATCATGCGCTTTGACGGCGACATGGCGGAGATCCTTCGCACCCTCCCGGCAAATCAATCCAGTTGGAATTGTTTACGAAGATTCCGGTCGAACAGGCCGGCGGGAACGAAGCGCCGCAGGCGGCTCAAGGCAACACCTTGGCCAACCGGATATCGCAGCCGGGGCGATTTCACAGTTAAGGCTTGAAAAACCGCTTCTGCCACGGTTCGGGGATCGTCCCCACTTTCGACATTTTGCTGCGCTACCTCGACCACCCGCTTGCGTTCAGCCGCGTAAACCTCAAGTGTGCTCCTCGCGGATTTGGAGTTCCCGTTGATTTTGGTCTTGGTATAGGCTGGCTCTACCAGCATGGTGCGCACGCCGAATCGCCGGACTTCATGGTCCAGCGTCTCGGTGTATCCCTCCAGCGCATGTTTGCTCGCGGCATAGATTCCCCAATACGGTGCGGGAACAAAACCCAACGCAGAACTTATGTTGACGATTCGCCCGTAGCCGTGTTGGCGCATCTCCGGCAGGATGGCGTTCGTCACACGCAGCACGCCGAAGAAATTGGTTTCAAACTGTTGTCTGGCTTCCTCGACACTTGTTTCTTCCAGCGCACCCGTGAGTGCATAACCAGCGTTGTTGACCAGGAACTGAATCGGGCCGGCTTTTCCCACAACATTCTGAACCGCCTCCTTCACACTGGCGTCTTCCGTAACGTCCATCCGAACAAGCTCGACGCCGTGAATTGCCTTTGCGGACTGCGGGTCGCGCACTGTGCCGAAAACCCTTGCGCCGCGCTCGGTCAGGAATTGTGCGATTTCCCGGCCAATGCCGGAGGAGACGCCAGTGGTCAATGTAGCTTTGTTTGATGATGTGTTTCCATAGCTTTGTTCGGTTTGAGTGCCTTGATAAGTGGTGGTTAGCTGTGTATATGCACACTATTAGTTCGGAATTTGTTTTTGTTGTAAGGACATTCAGGGTTATCTGTTCAGAGCCAGCGCCGCTTTTTCGAGATCGGATAGGATGGCAGACCAACGTTCTTCACCGAGAGTCTTGACCACGGCGCTTTGGGCGGACTTCCAGGCCGGCGTAAGTGTCTCAATCTGTTTTCGGCCTTTGGCCGTAATTACCAGTTCCACACGCCTGCCGCGCCCGCCGCCGACGGCCTGCACCAAGCCGTCCCGCTGCAACGGTCGGAGATTCCGCACGAGTGTCGTGCGGTCCATCCCAAGCCAATCGCTTAATTCCGCCATGCTCCAACTGTCCTTGGTTTTCAATGAAGCCAAAATCGAACCCTGCGTGGGGCGGATCCCATGCCGCCGTATTTCCGCGTCAAAAAACTGCGTCACCGTCCGCGTCACCCAACGCAAGTTGAAGCACACGCAGTTTTCCGCCGCCGACAAATCCAGTTCTTTCGACATCGTGGTGTGTATATGCACTACTCGCCCTGCTTTGTCAAGCAGATGCTTGATCGCGAGGATTCGCGGCCCGCTTTGCCAAAGCCTCGCCGATCCCCTCTGCGCGTGATATTCTCGCGCAATTGCTCCTTGTCCGGTGTGAAAATGAGGATGCCGCGCCGTCCACGTGAAATGCTGAAGATACTTTCTTCCAGCCTAACTTCGTCCCGTCCGTGGGACGACCAAATCCCACAGACGAACGCAGATGTCAGCCATCTTAGACCAGCGCCGAGGACTAACCTGTCTTCCGCAGGATGAACAGGCTAAGTCTTTCATTCCTCGCCTGTTGTGAACATCTTTCCTTTCGTTTGGCCTATGGCATATGTGATGCAAAGGAGCTTGGATTCGATCACATGCGCCCGTTTCAACCATATCGCGAGCTGTGCCCGAACAAGTTGAAATCCATACCGACCTTGAGCCATCCACCACTTGGCGAAACTCTGATGCACCCTCTTGATATGTTTAGCGATCTTCGCTTCGCCTTCCGCCAATTGCTGAAGAATCCGGCTTCACCGCCGTGGCCGTGGCGGCGCTCGGCGAAGGTCGATCCGATGGAGGCGTTGCGTTATGAATGACGAATGACGAATTCGCAATCACGAAAGAAATACGAAATCCGAACGACGAAGGCAGAACCGGAGAACGAGCGGGAACTTCTTGGACATTCGTGCTTCGACATTCTTTCGACATTAGTCATTCGGATTTCGTCATTGTCCAGAGCCATAGATCGAATGCGGAATGCGGAGTGCGGAATCAAGCAACTGACAACGGACCACTGACCACTGACAACGAAACCATGAACGACCTTCGACGCCATAAAACCGGGCACAAAAGTTAAGTGATCTTTGGTACCACGAAGGGCTTGCGGTATTCCCGCTGCGAAAGCGCGTTGGCCTGGTCGGCGATATCGTTGACGAACCGTTCCTGCTTCGGATCGAATGTGACCCAGGGCCCAAGCGCGGCGAGCGAGGCGCCGAGGTCAACGCCGTTTTCCCGCAGGTACTCGCGGCAGCGCTCGAATGCATCCGAAAGTTCCCGGTTCGCCTGGATCGTTTCACGGATGACCTCAGGCCGCGCCTGTTTGCCGAGTCGATAGGAAACGTTCGCCATGTGGCAGCAGGCTGTAGAGCGATGTCCCTGCAACGCCTCAGCCGCAAGGTCGCCGGCTTTCCGACTACGAACGGCGGCCACGAAGTTAGACATGTGTGAGGTTTCCAATCCCTTCGAGCTACCATCGTCTGGAAAGTCTTTGATCTTCTTCCCCTGCTTATCGAAGAGTGCGCCGCCAGACGCTTCACCGGCGAAGTAACCGCCTTCGCAGTCAATCACGAGGCCATGGTTTTGGTTTCGGAACTTGCCTATCGCGTCCGGGCCCTTCGAGACGCGCACGTTGCGCACCTCGCAAATGAGCGGGGCGGGTTGGTAATCGAACAGTGCGATGTGCGTGTTGGCTGTTTCGCCGCAGTCATTGAAGGCGAACCGTCCCCCAATGCCGATAGCGCGAGGAGGCGGCTGAGGCTGTCCCAAAGCCCATCGGGAAATGTCAATGACATGAATCCCGTTATTGCCCATCTCGCCGTTGCCGGTGGCCCAGAACCAGTGCCATTCGTAGTGTAGTTGTTTGCGCATGAGCGGGGTCTTCGGCGCGGGACCGCACCAGAGATCGTAGTCCACGGTGTCAGGCAAGGGCGTAGGTGTGTTGACCGTGCCAATGCCCTCACGCTCCCGATACACCAGCGCATGCGCGTAGCGAATGGACCCGATCTGGCCGCTGTGCAAGTAGTCGAACACCTGGCGCAGGAGCGTGCTCGAACGATTCTGCGTGCCCACCTGGACCATGCGGCCATATTTCCGGGCCGCCGCTACCATTTGCTGTCCTTCCCACAGGTTGTAGGAAAACGGCTTCTCAACATAAACGTCCTTGCCAGCTTGACAGGCCCAGACCGTCGCCAGCGCATGCCAGTGATTGGGCAAGGCGATGACCACCGCGTCGATGGTTTTGTCGTCGAGAACTCGGCGGAGGTCGCGGTAAGGGGCGACCTCTTCGCCCCGGTCCTTGAACGGCTGGGCTTCGCGGTCGAGGTGCGCCTGGTCCACGTCGCACAACGCGACGATCCTTGCGCCGGGGACCTCTCGTATTCGGGGAATGAGCTGATGCCCGCGCCCGCCGACACCACCTACCGCTGTGGTTGACCCGAGTCCTATCACAGCTACACGCACCTTGTCGTTGGGGCCAAGAGATCGGGACGACCCCCCTGCGCCGATCACTATTCTCGGCATGCCGAGCGCCAGTCCGGCCGTTATTGAGCTGTTCAGAAATTTTCTACGTGTGATTGTTTTCATAGCAATGCTCACGATTGATTGTTACGTGCAGACGCTACTACGGCAACGGGAATTCGGCACTCCGAAATATTGGGCCGGGCTGGGCTAAGGTGCGCACCGCTGATCGTCGCAACAAGCAAAGCGTATCTTTTGGCACCAACAATCCCTATTAGTCTCAGGTCAATCGTCATGGGTTCCCGAACGGAGCGCGTTTACTTTCTTTCACCCTTTCAGGGTTTTGACTCATTTTGTTCGTTAACCCAGGGCGGCGCTCGTTTCATTTCGCTTGCCCTGGGCTATTATCTGCCGGGCTTTCAGCCCTTTCAGTTTTGAGCCTTCTCACGTCGGCTGCTACGGTTCAGTGGCTGAGGGCGAGCACGGCAAAGGCGGTTGCCGCGTCGGACATGAACTTGCCCGAGTGACTGGCGGGGTCACGTTTCTTATTGACCGAGACGCCTCGCCACGCGCCGATTTCCGACTGGTTGCTCTTGAGCCAGTCCAGGCCTTTGGCAATCTTCACGTCGTCTTTTGGCAAGCCGGCAATCTGGAGGACATGCAGGACCAGGCCGGTTGCGTAGCCGTCGGATTCGGAGTCCTGCGCCGTGCCATCGCTCCGGACCCATGTCCCGAGGGCGGACAGGCTCCAGCCGCCGTCATCGTGCTGCTGGTCAAGCAACTGATCGATGAGCTCCTTCTGCTCGGCCTTTGTCAGAATTCCTTCGACTTTCGTGGACGCCCAGAGTCCCCAAACTCGGTTGTGCAGGTTCTGTCTTTGGAGCCCGTCTTTCAGATAGTCTCGGAGCAGCATGACTCGGGCATCGGTGTCTGCGTCCGTGCCGGGGGTGTAATAACCAGGTGCAGTCCCGACGGCGATCGCAGCCAGCGATGCTCCAAAGTACCGTGCTTCTTTCCATTCCCAGGGCCCCATGTTGAAGTCGAGCCAATCCCACGTCCCCTGGTTGTCGCCGGTCTGCGCCTGTGTCTGCCAAAGGTTTGAGAATGCCTGTTTCGCCCCATCGCTCGGCGAACTTCTGCCTTGAATACGGTCATCGAATGCGAGGATGACTGTGTTAAGAACTGCCTCCGTACCCCAAGACTCCTTTTTCTTCCGGGCATTCGAATCGTAGAACAGGCCGAACGCCTCGCTGTCCAGTCCCTTCCAGTTCTCGACACGCATCCTGGTTTGGGTGAGCAACTTTTTTTCCTGTTCGGTCGCTGTTTCAGTGCCGACGAGCTTTCGCAGGACAGGGCGCGCCAGGGCGTACGGGAGGACGGTGTGACAGCTAACGCAAGACGTTCGCGTCTCTCCCTCCCCGCGGTCGGCCGACGAGAACGCGAACCAGGCTTTTTGGCGCTCGTCCAGGTATTTTCGCGCCTCATCCGGCTTCCAGCTCTTGGGCTCTCCACCGGCTCGAGCCATCGGACAAGCGACAAGAACAACGATTAGGACGACGACGTTTCGGAGACGGCTCAATTTCATAACGGTTCGTGTTGAAGCTATTTCTCCGCAGCGGCCTTGTCGATCATTCTGTGGCTGCTTGGTCAAGGCTTCCCGCAAAACCACGACCAACGATTGTGTCGGCCTTTCAGGGCTAGAATTGCTTTTTTACTCGTTGACCCAGGGCGGCGCTTCGCTTGCCCTAGGCTACCGTCTGCCGGGTGTTCAGCCCTTTTAGTTTGAGCCTCCTCACGTCGGCTGCTACGTGTTCCATTCGCGTTCATTCGCGGTTGAGTCAGAGCCTCCTCACTTATGTCCCTCGGCATCCACCAGGTATAGCACGGCATCGCCGGTGAATGGTGCGCTAAACGATCTGGAGGACGATCCAGCAGTAATTGAATTTTGGGATATCGTCTCCCCGCTCGCGGGATTGAACCATTCAACTGCCAATTTCCGTGACTCGGGCATGGCCGAGAGGTCCATCGTGAATGAGCCTCCGGAAGGAGCGTAAGCCAGGTACTCCGCGCCGACGGATGGGGTTTGGGCAAGACAGTAGTGTGTCGAACAGAGCGTGCTGCTGGGAGCGACGTTGGCCAGATTGAGTTTGCGTGAATAGCGCAGGATATATCCGAGATTGTTCCGGAAATTGTCCCAACGCGGGTCAGGCTTGCTGCCGATGCCATTGACGGGAGCAGCGCACAGATTCCGATTCTGGCGCGGGTAATAGACAAGATACGGGTCCATGAACAGAACTTGATTGCCGGTCGTGAAATTCTCCCAGGCATAATTTCGGTTCGTCAGCAGCGTATCGTTCCACATTCCGAAGTAACTGTGGTCACTGTCATTGATGTTGACCTTGCAAGAAGGCTTGCCGGTTCCGCACGACCTGGCGGGAGAAACCCTGGCCGCCGGGGCGACCCAATCGGCATCCGAGTTGTAAATGATCGAATCCGCGGCACTATCGAGCGCGGCGTAGCCGATAGGGTGTTGAAAGCTCTTCCGTTTTTCATACGCTCGGACGAACGAAATCAAGTGGTCATTCCACCAGGTTGATTTGGGCGGGGCTTCCTCAGAAACAATCCAAAGCACGTTCGGCAAATCGTTCAGCGTGTCTATGGTTTTCTTCACGTAGGCGTCCTGGAATTTAGTAATGGCGTTGGGCGCAGTCATGGTCACGGAGGCGACCGCGCTCTCGACGGATCCGCCCCGGTAGCCATCATCCACTCCATTGACGTTGTTGGCCCCTGTAAAAGGATATCCGTCTGTTGAACAGCGGAAGCGTAACAGAAATTCACCGCTGAACAGATAGACGCCGACATAGATGCCGGCACTGTTCATGGCTTGGACTCGCGCGCGCAGCCGATCGAAATAAGCCTGGTCAAATTTTGTCAGATTGAATTTCAATCCGCCGTCGGTCGCCAATCCAGGCCCTGTTCTCATCCAGGGAAACGGACTCACCGTGAAATCCGGCGGGGAGGATTCCGTGGTCGGCAGGCTTCGGAATCTCGGCAGCTCAGTACACCACAACAGGGTAAAATTATGTCCATGCGCCTTGAGGAAACGGACGAAGGCGTCGAAGTCCAACGGTCGGACGGCCCCGTTGCTCCCCCAATCCTGCAACGTGTTCCACGTCTGCGATCCGCACAGGATGAGCGGAGTGCCGCTCGCGTCCTCGAAGTAATTCGGATTCCTGGACAGTCTGAGCGGCCCTTTGATGGGAGCCGACAGCGCGCGCTCGTTGTGGTCCTTGCCTTCCGGACAAGCGTTGAAACCAAGGGTTAACAGAAGAAGGACGGAAAATTTCATTGTTTGTGCGTGGTTCGATTTCTCATCTATTGCGCCTCTCCGCAACTTGAAAGATGTAATGGCAGCCATCTTGGCTGCCGTAGAGGGCGGCATCCTGCCGCCCGGACCCGCCCATGCGTGCAGGGCGAAGCTGGCCTCGCCAGGCTTTTTCCGCCGGGCAAGATGCCCGGCTCTACGGCAGGCGAGGACCCCCGCCGCTACGACATGCTGGTGCTTCCAAGTGCGCCCATCCGGAAAGGCAAAGGTCAATTCTATGTTGCGGCGGTGTTAATGTGGAGCGTTAATCAGTGTTGATCTTGCAAAACCAGGGCATGCTCGGCACGAAAACATGAATCCGCTGCACGTGCTCCCGTTTTCGTCCAGTCGCCGCCGCCACGAGGCTCGCGCGATTGGAAGTGCTGGGCAACTTTCTGCTATCTCCCTCTCCTCCATGGGATGGAGGAGAGGGCCGGGGAGAGGAGGTGCTCCTGTTGATGCCCCTCTCTCCTGCTCTCTCCCCACTCGTTCCTCGCGGGGAGAGAGTGAGTCGCTCTGGCTTCTTGACCTCCACAATCGATCACACTCAGAGAAGGCTCTGACATTGATTTTTTCCGTCGCGAGCCCGCCAACGAACGGTACTTTTTGCTCGGACCAGGTAGGGCGCGTCACTCCGTGCGCGCCGGTAGCAATGGATGGTGACCGATGGCGCGCACGGAGTGACGCGCCCTACCACTTTCAGTTCGTTGGCCTCGTGCCGTCCTTTTTCGGGGCTCTGATTCTCCTCATGACCTCTCCCAAGCACCTCGGCCTCGCCGCCGAGCAGGATCAGCGCATGGTCGCTCCGCACAATGCCGTCCGTGCCAAACTCCCCAGCATCGCCCCCACACCCGCCCGCGACGCCGCAAAGACCTTTCGCGTGCTCGACGGTTTTCGCATGGACCTCCTCGCCGCGGAGCCGCTCGTCGCGAGTCCCGTCGCGATGACCTACGACGAGAACGGTCGCGCCTACGTCTGCGAGATGCGCGACTATCCCTACACCGACAAGGCGCATCACCAGCGGAACCAGGAGAATCCCACCGACGCCGCCATCGGCGCCGTGCGCCTGCTCGAGGACACGGACGGCGACGGCGTGTTCGACAAGTCCGCAGTATTTGCCGATGGCCTCTCGTGGCCCACGGGCGTCGCGTGCTGGAAAGGAGGGGTGTTCGTCGCCGCCACGCCGGATCTTTGGTATCTCAAGGACACCGACGGCGACGGCAAGGCCGACATCCGCCAAAAAGTCTTCACCGGGTTCCGAAAATTCAACGTGCAGGCCGTGATGAACAACCTAGTGTGGGGACTCGACAACCACATCCACGGCGCGGGCGGCAGCAACGGCGGTCAGATTCGCCCGGGCGACAAACCCGAGGCGAAGCCACTCGTGATGACGCGCAATGATTTTCGTTTCGACCCCGTGACGGAGCAGTTCGAGTTGCTCTCCGGCGGCGCGCGCTTCGGCGGCACATTCGACGATTGGGGTCATCGGTTCCTTTGTGACATCCGCAATCCCGCGCAGCACATCGTCCTGCCGCAGCGTTACCTTGCACGCAATCCTTACCTCGCCGCGGGCAGCCCGCTCCACGACATGGCCGAGTCGGGCGACCAGTTGCCAGTCTATCGGATTTCGCAGCCCGAGCTGTGGCGCGTGCTCCGCGCGAAACGCTGGGCGGGCGAGCGCGACATCGTGATGCCCCGTAGCGAACTTGTCGGGGCGGGCGTCGTCACTTCTTCGAGCGGCATCACGAGTTACCGCGGGGCGGCGTACCCGGAGAAGTATCGTGGCAACGTCTTTGTCTGTGAGTGCGCAGGTAACCTGCTCTACCGCCTGCAAGTCACGCCCGACGGCCCGACCTTCAAGGCCACGCGCGTGGACGGCCAGGCCGAGATGGTTGCCTCGACCGATAACTGGTTTCGCCCCGTCAACTTCGTCAATGCGCCCGACGGCACACTGCACGTGATGGACATGTATCGCGAAAACATCGAGCACCCGTGGAGCATTCCCGACGACATCCATGCCGCGGTTGATTTGGAAAGCGGCCGCGAGCGGGGCCGCCTCTGGAGACTCACGCCGCCGAATTTCACGCTGCAAAAACCTCCGCGCCTCGGTCACGCGACCACACTCAAACTCGTGGAGACTCTCGAGAACCCGAACTCCTGGTGGCGCGAAACCGCGCAGCGTCTCCTGTTCGAGCGCCAGGACCAATCGGCCGTGCCCGCGCTGCGCAAAATGGTGAAGCGCGGCCGGACCGCCCAGGCTCGTCTGCACGCGCTGTGGACGTTGGCAGGTTTGAACAGCCTCAACGACGAAGATGTGCTGGCCGGACTGGAGGACCAGGCTGCCGGCGTCCGCGAGAACGCGGTGAAGCTCGCCGAGCCGCGGGTTGCCTTCTTAGCTCG
>QHNT01000362.1 GCA_003218515.1 Verrucomicrobiota bacterium
CCTTGTAGAGTTCCTGCATCAGGCGGCTATTGCCAATAATGGCGTCGTGCGTGGTGAGGGGATCGCCCATTTCCAGGGGTTCGGACATGAACCGGCTGCTGGCGCACGCTTTCGCGACCAGCTCGATAAGCTCTTCCATCTCGAACGGTTTGAGCAGGTAATCATAGGCCCCCTGCTTGGTGGCTTCGATGGCAGTATCAGTCGTCCCGTGCGCGGTCATCAGAATGATGGGCAGGCGCGGCCTGGCCGCGTGCAGTCGGCGGACCAATTCCATCCCGTCCAGTCCGGGCAGCCTGAGGTCTGTAACCACGACGTCAAAGACGTCTGCTTCACTCCGGCTTAGAGCGTCATCGCCGCGGCCGACCACAGTGACATGGTAGCCTTCGTCGGCCAGGACACGGCGCAACGCGGACGCGGCGCTGGCGTCGTCTTCGATCAACAGCACGTTGGCTGGAGAACTCATTTCGGTTCGAGCTTTGGCAACACAATGCCAAAGGTTGTGCCCTGGTTCAACTGCGTCCGGAACCGGAGCACGCCGCCGTGTTTCTGCACGATGCGCGCTGCGATCGCCAAACCCAGTCCGGTGCCGCCCGCCTTGGTGCTGAAGAAAGGGTCGAACAATCGCTTTTGGACTTCGGATGAGATGCCTTTGCCCGTATCGTCCACTTCGAGAATGACAGCGGCCTGAGTCTGCCCGTTCAACCGCTCCAGGGCGGTATGCGCGCGCAGCCGGATGGCGCCGCTGCGACCGATGCTTTCGGCCGCGTTTTGAATGAGATTGATCAGGACTTGCTTGAGTTGTTGTGAGTCGGCCTGAATCATTACCTCCGTCATTCCGACGAGCTTGAGGTCAATCGCGTTTTTTGCCAGCTGGGGCGCCATCAGCTCAGCCACTTCACGCAGCGGGAGCTCTGCCCGCAGCGGCACCAGATGCGGTTCCGGCGGGCGGGCGAATTGAAGCACGTCTTTGACGATCCGTTCCAGGCGGTTGATTTCCTTGCCGATCACGACCGTGTCGTCGTACGCCGACGATCCGGGTTCGAGCGATTTTTGCTGGGTGAAAAGCCGGGCCTTGATGGCGGTGAGCGGATTACGGATTTCATGCGCCACGCCGGCGGCGAGCACGCCCAGCGACGCCAGTTTCTCCTGGCGCTGAATGATCGCGTGGCTTTCGACCAGCTTCATGCGCAGCGGCATGATCATTTCCCGATAGACCACGACCGCGAACGACGCCACGAGGACGAGCAGAAGAAAGAGAGCGCCGAAGATGAGCTCGCGCAGAATCGCGAGCGACCTCTGAGAATCGGCGAGGAACCGGGTCAGTGATTCGTGATGCGCGTTGACCAGTTGGTAGCCGAGACCGAGCAAACTGCTGGAGGCATCTTCGATTTTCCGGAACGCCGCCAGCGGCCGGTCATCGGAGGTCCTGTCCACAACCTGTTGGAGGAGGTTGGTCGCGGCGGCAAAGTAATCGTCATAAGCCGCATTGATCCGGTCGAGAATCTTTCCTTCCTTGTCGGTGGTCAGTGTGGGCCTTTGGATGTCGATCCAATTATCCATTTTTTTCCATTCCTTCAGGAAGCGGTCGCGATCGGCTTCGTCGCGGAGGATGGTGTAACGCAACAGCACGTAGTCGAGTTCCTGGACGTTGGCGCGAAACTGATCGGCCGTCTTGAAGCTCTCGATCTGCATCTCGGTCAGCTTGCGGCTCAGTTGGTCGAACTGCCGCCAGCTCGCGTGCGCCGCCCAGCCGATCATCAAAGCAACAATCACGATGGCCAGCGCAAAGCCGGCCAGACGCGGCTTGAAGGTCCGGTTCATTCGGTTGGAAAGCAATTTATCACGTAGGAGCGACAGATTACCATACTTGCGCCACTCCGTTCGAGTCCAACTCCTGGAACTCGTTGGTTTTCGACGCGGCATCGAGTTCAGCTCTGGTGGCACAACACCAGCTTATGCCCTTTTGCAAGAACGTTGCCAGAGTATGCCCCTGACGCGCATGTCATCAGACAGCGGAGCCGGCGTTTGCCGGGACGGAGGTGTGCGATGAAGAAAAGTGCCTCCGGGACGCAACCGAAGATCCGGTTGTTTGTGGCGGTCCACGGGCTTGCGACGACAACGGCCATGGCCGGATCGCATCATTGGCAAAGCTGGATGCAGGGTGTTATCGACGACGTGGACGCGACGCGCCAGGTTGTTGTTGTTCAGGATTCGCAGAGCGGGCTGGTGACGCCGTTTCAATGGAACAGGCGCACCCGGCTTTGGGACGAGTCAACGAATCCCCACGATCATGGCCGGCCGGTAAAGGCCGAGGCGTTAACTGCGGGTGAGACAGTGAGGGTCCTGAGCCAGAGGGCCAATCACGGGTTGCTCGCCGTGCGGATCGTGATCCGTCGGGCCGGCGCGGAAAACAACAATGTTACTGAATAGAAGTGGTGAACATGGCCTCCGATGTTCCGAAGAACGATCCCGCCAGGTTGGCGGCGCGGCGGGCTGCGTCCGGCTCCAAAGGCCGCCTGCTGCTGGTGGATGACGACGCGTCGATTCGGGAATCTCTGGGCCACGCTTTGCGTTCGGAGGATTACGAAGTGATTCCGGCCGCGGACGGGCAGGACGCCATCGACAAGTTCTTGAAGGGCTACATCGATCTGGTGCTACTGGATCTGAATGTTCCCGTTAAAGGCGGGTGGGACGTTTTTGAACGCATTACGGCGCTCAACCCATTGCTGCCGATTATCATCATTACGGCGCGTTCGGAGCAGTACGAACTGGCGGCGACGGCCGGTGCCAGCGCGCTGATGGAGAAACCGTTCTCCCTGCCCCAGTTGCTCGGCACGATCACGAAACTTTTGAATGAGCCAGTCGCACAGCGGCTGCACCGTATCGCCAGCCACCAGCCCATCCTCCTCGCCGCGGGTTCATGAATTCAAAGATCGTGTGAAACTGGAAAACCGCATACCGCTTCGCCACGGGACACACAATGGAGAACACGTATTTTCATCTGCCGCAAACTGCTCTTTGGGGAGCGCTTTGTTTTTCGGGGGCCGTTGTTCTGGCGACCGACACGGCCAGGCCAGTCGCTCCTTCGGAGATTCCAAAGCAGTTGACACTTTCTGATGCTCGGCAGCTCGCGTTCGCCAATAACTGGGATTTGCTGGCCGCCAAAAGCGACATCGATATGGCCACGGCGCAAAAAATCATCGCGCGTGAATTTCCAAACCCGGCGCTCTCGCTCTCTTCCATGAAACTAAACGTGGACGGCCATCCGAGCAGCACGCGGGCCGGGAACGGATTTTGGGAGCGCACTTATGACAACGTTCTTGCCGTCAATCAGTTGTTCGAAATCGGCGGCAAAAGGTCGAGCCGGCGAGCCTCCGCCGCGGCCGGCTATGCAGGAGCGCGCGGGCGACTCCTGGACGTCAAGCGGCTGCTCGACCTGGCGGTGACCAGGGCCTATATCGTCGCAGTGCAGGCAGAGTCCGATGCACAAATCCTTCGACAGTCTTCACAATCCCTGAGGCAGGAAGCGCAGATCGCACAGACCCGCCTTCAGGCGGGCGACATTGCCAAAACAGACAGGAATCAAATCGAGATTGCCGCGGAGCGGTTCGAACTCGACGCGCGCTCCGCGGAAACCACCGCGACCACCCTTCGGGTTGCCTTGGAGACCCTCCTGGGCAGCACCCACCCGACAGGGGATTGGGTCGCGGTGGACACTTTGGAAACTTTGACCAACGCAGCCGTCCCGGCAAACGAAACAACCCTGCCCGAATCCCGTCCTGACCTGGCGGCGGCTGAAGCCGGGCTGAAAAGGGCGCAAGCGGATTTGCAACTGCAGCGGGCGCTGCGCATCCCTGACCCGACTGTTCAGTTGATGTATGAACACGAACCACCGGACCAACCCAACACGGTTGGCCTCGGGTTCTCATTTCCGCTCCCGCTCTGGAACAGAAACAAAGGCGGCATTCGCTCGGCAAAAGCGTCGTTTGCCCAGGCGGACAACGCGGTCCGAAAAATCAAGGCGCAGATCGCCTCGGAGATCGAATCGGCACGGCTCGGTTACAAAGACGCACTCAACCGGTGGCAGCGGTATCGCGACGAAATTCGTCCCAGGTCCCAGGAGGTACGGAAGACGGTTTCCTTCGCCTACGAAAAAGGCGGCGCCGCCTTGCTGGACCTGCTGACCGCCGAACGCAATGACAATGAGATTCGTCTCGCCACCGCGCAGTCGGCGGCGGATACGGCCCTGGCGGCGGCAGCGCTCAAGGCGGCGTTGAACGTGCCGGAAGAAGGAAGTGAAGGAGAGTCAGCGACCTCCGGTAAAGCCGGAGACCTCAAGCGATGAATGGCTCAAAGACATGCTGCCCTTCGGGCCAGGAACGGGCGCTGAGTGCCAAGCCCAGCCGCAGATTTCCCAAGATCATTATGATAATGTTGAAAACCGTCCTTCTGTTGATTCGGCCGCAGCTTGACACCACCACCATGCCACTGGTCGATTTCCTCTCCCCACGACGGAGGAGTGGGGAGAGGCTTAGGGAGGGGGGATTCCAATTAGCCGCGCCAATCCGATGGAACGTGCCCCTCTCCCCAGCCCTCTCCCCGCTCGTGCCTCGCAGGGAGAGGGAGCGTAGTGCTTCCACGATGCTAGTGGTGTCCAGATGCGCCCTATTGATTCTGTCCGGCGTTTTGGTCGGTTGTCATTCGTCAACCGAAAAGCCGGCCGAGGCACAAGGACCCAGGGTCGAAGGGGGCAGGGTCATTTTGCCCGAGGGCAGTCCTCAAACCGGTTCGCTGGCGATTGCTCAGGTCGAGGTATGTAAAGGCGCGACCATCCATCTGAATGGCCGGTCAGTTTGGGATGATGAGGCGACGGTCCGCGTCTTCACACCCTTTGCCGGTCGCGTGACGAAAATAAGCGCCGACGTCGGCCAGGCCGTGAAACAGCGCGATACACTGGCGATGATTGCTTCTCCGGATTTCGGTCAGACGCAGGCGGACGCGCGGCGCGCGGAAAGCGATTTTCGTCTGGCGGAACGGACGCTGGCTCGCGTCCGCGAGCTGTACGAGCACGGGGCGGCGCCGAAAAAAGACCTGGAGGCGGCCGAGGCTGACTTCGCGCGAGCGCAATCAGAAAAAACGCGAACGGTCGGAAGGCTCAGCCTCTACGGAGGAAGCCTTGGGACGATTGACCAGGTGTGCCCGTTGATAAGTCCGTTGGACGGGGTTGTCGTGGAAAAAAACATCAATCCCGGCCAGGAGGTGCGTCCCGATCAGATGCTGGCCAACGCGCCGCAGTTTTTCTCGCCCTTGTTTGTGGTCACCGATCCGACGCGCCTGTGGGTGCTGCTGGACGTTTCTGACAAGGATCTGCCGCGCGTTCGGAGGGGAGAACGAATTCTGGTTCACGCCCCGGCTTTTCCCGACCGTGTTTTCCAGGGAACGATCGACGTGATTTCCGACTCTCTCGACCCCACGACGCGCACGGTCAAGGTCCGGGCATCCGTTGATAATTCAGTCCGTCTGCTGAAGGCCGAGATGTTCGTCACGGTTGACCTGTCCGCAAATCGACCGGGACGACCGGGAGGGACTGATGTTTCCGCCAAAGCGGTCTTTTTGAAGGGAGAGAAGCATTACGTCTTTGTCCAGCAAGGGCGCGGCGAATTCCTGCGGCGCGAGATCACGACCGGCCCGGAGCACGAAGGCAAAATCCAGGTGCTCGACGGGCTGCTTCCTGGGGAACGCGTCGTGACCGAAGGTTGTCTGCTGCTGGAGCAACTCTACCAATCCGGCGAAAGCTCCGGCGGTTGACGATCGAGCCCGCGGTTCGTTGCCACCGGCGCTGCCATTTATGATCAAGCGGACCGTCTCCTTCGCCCTGCATCAGCCTTTGTTTCTCCTGATGATGACGGCGCTGTTCATTGGCGGCGGTCTGATGGCCTTCAAGTCGCTGCCGATCGAGGCTTTTCCGGACGTTTCGGACATCCAGGTGCAGGTGATCACGCTTTTTCCCGGCCATGCGCCTGAAGAAGTGGAGAAGCAAGTGACTATCCCCATCGAAATCTCCCTGAGCGGCGTGGCGCATTCGGTCCGCCTGTTTTCCCATACTCAATTCGGCCTTTCCTTCGTCGTTTTGACGTTCGACGACCAGGTGACGGACTACTTTGCCCGGCAGCAGGTGATCGAGCGGTTGCAGGGCGCGGACCTTCCGCCGGGAGTGCAGCCGCAATTGGCGCCGCTCTCCACGGCGATTGGGGAGATTTACCGCTTCCGCGTGAAAGGTGGCGCGGGTCATTCGCCCCGCGATCTGCGCACGATCGAGGATTGGACGGTCGAACGGTACCTGCGCATGACGCCCGGCGTGGCGGACGTGGTCAGCATGGGCGGCCTGATCAAGCGATACGAGGTCAACCCCGATCTGGCGAAGATGAAATACTACAACCTCACGATGCAGCAGGTCTTTACCGCCCTGGGCCGGGGCAACGCCAACGCCGGCGGAAATTATGTCGAGCAAGGCGCGCAACAGTATCTCATCCGCGGCATCGGCCTGCTGCGTTCCGCGGCCGACATCGGCAACATCGTGGTGGCTTCGCACAACGGCACGCCGGTCCTGATCAAAGACATCGCCGGAGTGATCGTAAGCGCGGTGCCCCGTCAAGGCATCGTCGGTCAGGATGACGACGACGATATTGTCAACGGCATCGTGCTGATGCGCAAAGGAGAGAATCCTTCGCAGGTGCTGCGGGAGTTGAAAGAGCGCGTTGATACGCTCAACGGATCGATCCTCCCGAAAGGCGTGCGGATCGTCTCTTACTATGATCGCACCTGGCTCATTCACACCACCCTGAAGACCGTGTTCAAAAACCTGTTGGAAGGAGCGTCCCTGGTTTCCGTGGTGCTCTATATTTTTCTCGGCAACTTCCGCGCCGCGGGAATCGTCGCACTGATGATTCCGCTCGCGTTGCTGGCCACTTTCATCGGACTGACCTGGCGTGGCATCCCGGCCAACCTGCTTTCGCTCGGCGCGATGGACTTCGGCATTATCGTGGACGGCGCCGTGATTGTGGTCGAAAACGTCTTTCGCAAACTCTCCGAGCACGAGCACAAGACCGACCGCCATACGGTGCGCGACCTCATTCTGGAGGCGACCGCCGAAGTCGGGCGGCCCACGTTTTTCTCGATGCTCATCATCATTGCGGCGCACATTCCCATCTTCACGTTGCAGCGCCACGAAGGCCGGATTTTTTCGCCGATGGCCTGGACGGTGACCTCGGCGCTGGTTGGTTCGTTGCTGTTTTCGCTGACTTTGGTTCCGTTGCTTTGTTTCTACCTCCTTCGCCGTAACCTGCCGCACAAAGACAATCTGGCGGTGCTGACGTGCAAAAGATTCTACCGACCCGCGCTGGCCTGGGCGCTGGGTCATCGCAAAACGGTGCTGGGACTCGCGGTGGCGGCCCTGGGCGTGAGCCTGGCCCTGGTGCCGCGGCTCGGAACGGAATTCCTGCCCGAACTCAACGAAGGCACGATCTGGGTCAACGCCAATATGCCGGCCGGAATCTCCGTGAGCGAAACCACGGCGCTTTGCGCCCGCAAGCGGTCCGCTCTGCGCCAAATCCCCGAAGTCAGATCGGTCATTTCCAAAGCCGGCCGTCCCGAAGACGGCACGGACCCCAAGCCGCTCAACATGTCGGAAATTTTCGTCGATCTGAAACCGTCTTCGGAATGGAAACGGAAGGTGACCAAGAACCAGGTCATCGAGGAAATGGATCGAGAGTTGGACAAAATTCCGGGCATCGAGACCAGTTTCTCGCAGCCGATTCGCGACAATGTGCTGGAGAGTATTTCGCAGATTGACGGCCAGATTGTCGTCAAACTGTTCGGCGAGGATTCCGGGATTCTGAGGACCAACGCGCAGAACTTCATCCGCGGCTTTTTGTCGGTGCCGGGCGTTTCCCGCGCTTTCATTGATCGGGCGGGCGAGGTGCCGCAGTCGCTCATTGAAATTGATCGCGATCGGGCGGCCCGCTACGGCCTCAACGTTTCGGACGTCGAAGATGTGATCGAGACCGGTCTGGGCGGCAGGGCGGCGACGGAATTGTGGGAGGGAGAAAAGCATTTCAGCGTCGTCGTGCGCTTGCCGGAGGCAGAGCGACGGCTGGCCAATTTGAAAAACCTGCTGGTGGACACCCCGGAGGGGATGCACATCCCGCTGGAACAGGTGGCGGCCTTCAACGTCGGCGGCGGCGCCATGAACATCAGCCGGGAGAACGGCAAACGCGTGGTGGCCATCGGCGTTTTCATTCACGGGCGCGACATGGGCAGTGTCGTGGCCGGCATGCAAGAGCGGGTGAAGTCCGCGCAGTTGCCCGAAGGCTATTATGTCACCTGGAGCGGGGAGTTTGAAAATCAGCAACGGGCGATGAAGCGGTTGGCGTTCATCGTGCCGGTGAGCGTCTTTTTGATTTTTGTGTTGTTGTTCGACGCTTTCAAATCGATCGTGAGCGCGTTGTTGATTTTGTTGAATGTTCCCTTCGCGCTCATCGGCGGCATTTTCGCGTTGCTGTTTACAAGCATACCTTTGAGCGTATCGGCCGCCATCGGTTTCATCGCGTTGTTCGGACAAGCGGTGTTGAACGGCGTGGTCATGGTCAGCTATTTCAATCAACTTTGTGATTCCGGTTCGATTCCATTCGAGGCCGTGCTCAACGGCGCCCTGGTCCGATTGCGCACCGTCCTGATGACGACGCTGCTGGCCATGCTCGGCCTGTTGCCGATGGCGCTCTCGCACGGGATCGGCTCCGAAACGCAGAAGCCACTGGCGGTGGTGATCATCGGCGGGTTGATCTCGGCGACCTTGCTGACGTTGTTTGTGCTTCCGACGTTGTATCTGTTGTTTGCAGGACGTCGCGGGGCAGATGGTTGATTTTAAGGCGCCTGGCCGGGCGCGAAAAAAAATGAACGTTTTTCCGGTAAATTGTCAAAAAATTCGAGCCACTTGACAAATAGTGTAAAAATAGCGGCATCCAAATAAATACGTGCAGGTATTATTGATGACGAAGGCCGGGTTGCGGTATAAGCAGGCTATGGCCTTTGGAAGCGCGGTCATTGAAATGGAGTAAATGGATGATTAGAGTTCAGAATTTGAGCAAATCATTCGGCCCGAAGGTTGCCGTCAACGGTGTTTCGTTCACGGTTGAGCGCGGGGAGGTGCTCGGCTTCCTGGGTCCGAACGGCGCAGGCAAATCCACCACCATGCGGATGATTACCGGGTTCATCCCGCCCTCGGCCGGCACCGTCAGGATCGGCGAGTTCGACATGATCGATCAGCCGATCCAGGCCAAGCGCCTCCTCGGTTATCTTCCCGAAAACGCGCCTGCCTACACGGACATGACCGTCCATAGCTTCCTGAATTT
>QHNT01000363.1 GCA_003218515.1 Verrucomicrobiota bacterium
GTTGAGTCGGAAGCTCTTTTCTGAACTCTCCGGCGGACAAAAGCAACGTGTCTTGATGGCCCGCGCGCTGGCCACCAGGCCCGACATTCTACTTCTTGATGAACCGACCGCCGGTATCGACGCCCTGGCCACCAAAGCCATCATGGAATTACTCGGAAAAATTTATGCGGAACAGCGCCAAACCATTATCATGGTCAGCCACGATCTGACCACGGTGCGGGAACACGCCAAAGGAGTCATCTGGTTGCATGAAGGCAAGGTCTTGCATGGAGCGGTGAGTGAACTCCTGACGCTCGACAAAATCCAGGAACTTCTCGATTTGGAGCTTCGCTGACATGGATACGTTACGCGAAATCTTCGACCCGCATTTCTTGCTGCGGAATTCGGTTTATATCAGTTTGCTGGTCGGGTTGGTCTGCCCGCTGGTCGGGGTTTATCTCGTGTTGCGTCGGCTGATCTTTATGGGAGTCGCGCTGCCGCAGATTTCATCTTGCGGGATCGCGTTCACTTTTGCGCTTCAAGGTTGGGGTGTCATTCCCCACGTTCACCAGAGCGAGCATGGTCTGGCGTTCTTCGGTTCGTCTCTTTTCACCCTGCCCACGATCGTCCTGCTCTCCTTGCTGGTGCGCCGGGGCCGCGGCTCGGTCGAAGGCCGCTTGGGCACGGTTTATGTGCTGGCGGGCGCGTGGAGTATTTTGCTTCTCGCCACAAATCCGTTGGGCGAACATGGATTGCTCGATTTGCTCAAAGGCGAAATCATCGCCATTTCGGACGCCGACGTGGGATGGACGGCGGCGACTTTTTGCGCGGTCATCCTGTTATTGTTTCTCTTTGGGAAGGAATTTCTGCTCATTTCCTTCGACCGTGAAATGGCCGTTACACTCAAAAAAAATGTTCTGTTCTGGGATGCGCTGCTGTTCCTGCTCATCGGCGTCACAGTTTCGATGACGGTGTTAAGTGTCGGCCCACTGGTGGCCTTCGGCTTCCTTCTGATTCCGTCGCTCATCGCTCATCTGTTTGCAGGGAACATGCGCCAGTTCGCGCTGATTGCCTCGGTCATCGGCGGCCTGACCGCGCTGGGTGGGTTTTGTATCGCTTACCACTGGGATTTTCCGGTTGGCCCAACCGACGTGGCGTTGTTAGGCGTGGTTTACGGTCTGGCTTTTCTGGGACAGAAGTCGGTCGGCTTGCTGAAGTCAAGGCGCAGCCAGGCCGAGGGAGGTCGCTAAAACTCAGACGTAGCTCCTCGTCCGCTCTCGAAAGCGCGCATCCGTGCCTTCTATAACGGTTGTCAACAATAGTTACCAGGTAGGGTCGGCGCGCTGCTCCTACCGGAGCAGGTCGAACCGCCTACTGCTGGCCATCGATGCGGCAGGAAGTCCGCTGCCGGATCCAGGCCAGATCGGCGTTGTCGGGCGAGTCGTTCCAGTGCGCCAGAATACGGCCGGTCACGGGCGGCGTCGTGCGCGAATCAACCCAGCGATGCGTTTCGGCGTGGCCGTCGGCGAAGGTGACCACGCCACGACCATTGTGCAGGCTGGAGGGATAGTGGTAGAACTGTTCCGGTTCACCGGGCATCCGCACCACAAACGCAGGAAAGCAAATGTTGTCCGGGTGAACCTCTTGAAAGACGAAGACGTCCGTTGGCGCTTTCATGTCCGACGACTTCGTGAATGTCCGGTAGTCCGGGTTCAATTCCTCCAGGTCGAGAGACCACCCCACGTATTCGTTCATCGCGTAGCTTCGCACATGAGGGATTTTGCCGACGTTTGGGACGTTCACGGTTCCCTTGTCTTCAGGACATTTGTAAATGGCGGCTGAGCTCAGGTAGGAACCGAAAAGCGCATATTGCGGATCAATCAACAAGTGGGCGTTGGTGAATGCCGGATAATAGAAGTGGTCATCACCCGGCACCCAGAATTTCCTGAAAGCGCTTTCCGATGCGCTTGAACTCAAACTGATCGGGGAGCTTGGAACTCCATGACCGTTCGCTGCTGCGGCTTCGCTGTTGTCGCCGTTGTAGAGATTCCAAGCGAGCAGAAGTTGGCGCTGATTATTGGTACAGCGGACGTTTCTGACTTGACCCTTGGCTTTGGCGAGGGCTGGCAGTAACAAACCTGCCAGGATCGCCATCACCGCCATTACCACCAACAGTTCGATTAAATTAAACCCTTGGCGTGAGTTTCTCGTAAACGAATTTCTCAGCATCCATTTGCTCGTACGTTACGAAGCATTTAGCACTGATGGTGCCATCCGGGTTTACCGCGAAAAACAGGCATTTTTTCAATGGCCTCCCCGGAACAATCCCCTCAAACGACGCAACGACGATGCATTTGCAATGCGACAATCACGAAGCCAACTCTGCTGTTTTTTGATTCATAATGGCATCTTACAATCCCAGATGTTGGCGCGCGTGGGCGAACGACGCTCTGACATTTTTGTCTTCCAACGCGAGTTGCTGTTCAGTGTCGAGACCGCTGGTATGAGGCAATGGCTGTTTCGCAGCGTTGCGGCGAACCATCGCAAGCGTCGTCGCCAGATCGTGGGCGGGGACTGTTTTCATCGTGGCCCAATACTTCGGGCTCAGGCACGGAATCTTCAATGGATCGCGAGTGATCATCTCGAGGTTGAATTGAATCTTCGCGTTGGCTTCCTGCAGAACTGCCACCATTTTCTTCAGGTCGAGAAAGCCATCCCCTAAAAGCACCTCGGAAAGCAAAAACCCCTCTTCGTATTCCTGAACGGCCATGTCTTTCAGGTGCGTTGAGAACGCGAAGGGGGCCAGGGCCTCGACCACTTCCATCGGATCTTCGAGCAGCGCGATGTTGTTGCCGGTATCGACACACAAGCCCACATACTCGCTGCTGATGCGTTTGAGGATGTCCACCAACTCCGGCACGCGCCAGTCCTTGTGATTTTCCACGGCGAGTTTAATGCCGTGCCTTCGCGCGACCGGTTCCGCCAGCGTGAGTGACTTCCACGATTGCTCGGCGAACTGGCGAAACGCTTCCGCCGAATCGAAAGTCTCGTAGCGGCGCCCGCCCAACATCGCCGTGCGCACAACCTCCGCACCGGCTTCCTTGGCCGCGTGAATTTCAGCGTCGAACCGGGCAACATCGGACTCCTGTTTGGGCAAACTCAACTCGCCCTCGAGATACATCCCCAGAGCCTCCGCTCGCGTGCGGAGGCTGGTGTTGTAGCCGGCATCACGGCGACCGATGGCAACCTGGACACCGCCGGCGCCGAGTTGATGGCAGTATTCCAGAAATTCAATCGGGTCCTGGAATCGCGCTTTCGGATTGCCTTCGTGGGCGGCCTTCCAGTGCAGGTTGTAAGAGTAGGTGCAGACGCCGAGGCGCTTCCGCTTTGTACCTTCGGCGCCCAAAAGTGAAGTCGCCGCGGCCAACATTGGCGCTGCGCTGGCTACCAAAGCAAGCATCTCTCTGCGAGTCATCGCCGATGAAGTCATTCGCGTTAATTCGTGTCCATTCGTGGTTTCAAATCAAAGCCCAAGGTTTGCGCCGCTGCCGCGCGAGGAGTTTCGCTGCTTCTGGATCGTCAACGATCTCCTCCTTCGCCGCGTCCCAACGGATTTTGTGGCCGGTGCGATAAGCGATGTTCCCCAGGTGCGCAACGATGGTGGAACGATGCCCGATCTCCACGTCCGCCGCCGGTTTCTTCCGCGAGCGGACGCACTCGATAAAATTTTTCACGTGAGAAGCGGTGGCGTCCTCGGCGGACATTTCCTTGCGCTGCATGCGGAAGCCTTCGGACGGCTGTTCGTTGCCGGGCGTGCGACCGCCCGCCCCGTGCGCATTCAACATGCACGCCTCGTAGCTCAGGATGAAGCCGGGATATTGATAAGTGACTTGCACGACATCGGGGGTCTCCGCGCCGTCGGTCAATCCGTAACGTCCACCCGAGGCCGTCACGCTCACCGGCGCATCCGCCTTCATGATCTGTTGCATGCTGTCGAAGCGATGGATACCGAAGTCGGTCACCAGGCCGCCGCCGTAATCCCAGAACCAGCGGTAGGTCCCGATGAAGCGATTCTTGTTGAAAGGAACATAAGGCGCCGGGCCGAGATACATGTCCCAGTCCACGCCTTCAGGCAGGTCGGAATCGGGGGCGCGGCCAACGCCGTTGGGAAACATGTTCGTGTAATTCCAGATCCGCACGAAATGCACGCGGCCCAACTCGCCGCTCTGGATGATGCGCGCCACCTCGGCGTAATGTGGGGCGGAACGTTGCTGAGCGCCCATTTGAACGACTCGGTTATGGCGACGCGCCGCTTCGACCATCGTCCGTCCTTCCTGAATATTATGGGCGAGTGGTTTTTCCACATAAACGTCCTTTCCGGCCTGGCAGGCAAGCACCGTGGGAATGGCGTGCCAGTGGTCGGGCGTGGCGATGAGCACGGCGTCAATGTCCTTTTGTTCGAGCAGTCGGCGAAAATCTTTGAATTCCTTCGCGGAGGTTCCCGCCCATTCTTTGGCCTTGGCCAGATGGGGCGGATACAAATCGCACACAGCCACGAACTCGGCGTTCGGCACGTCGCGCATCAACTTCGCGTCGAACATGCCGCGCCCGCCGCAACCGATGAGGCCAACACGCACCCGCTCGTTCGCGCCGAGCACGTCTTTCCCGGAAAGGGCGGTGGCCGACACAACCGCGCCGGTCTGTACGACTCGTTTGATGAATTGTCGTCGTTTCATGCAAATGGATCTCCTTTACTCATGGGTTTTTCCCGCGCTACGCCACTCCCAACGCCCGCAATTCGGCATCCCACGGTTTGCGATACGGGCGCACCAGCATTTTCGCAGCTTCCGGGTCGCCGATGATTTCTTCCTTCTCCGCGTCCCAACGAATCTTCCGGCCGATGCGCAACGAAATGTTCGCCAGGTGACACACCGTCGCGACGCGATGGCCGCTCTCCAGATCGGAGTTTGGTTCCTGCCGCGACTTCACGCAGTCGAGAAAATTGCGGACGTGCCGGACGTATTGGTCTTTCCAATCGCCCGAGGTGTCTTTGGCCGCCTCAGCCCAAAATTTCTCCCCGCTTTCTCCGGGCACGGGCTGCGGCCCGCCGACCGGATGTCCGCCGATGATGCGCGCCACGATGTTGATCGGGTCCTCTTTTTTATCCGGTAAAATTTCAAAGCCGTCGCGGCCGAGAACCATTGTGCCTTTGTTTCCATGAAACGCCACGCCGCCCATGCCCGTCTGCGCCACACCGGCGGCGCACTCGCGAAACTGGCACACAGTCTGGAAGCCGGGGTATTCGATGATCACGTCCTGAACGTCCGGCACCTCGCAGTTGTCTTTCAGGAAAAATCGTCCGCCGGCGCTCGTCACTGCCGTTGGCCCTTTCACACCGGCGATCCAGTGGACCGTGTCGAGCGAGTGCTGGCCGAGGTTGGTCATCTGGCCGCCGGAGTAATCCCAGAACCAGCGGAAATGGTAGATGGCGCGGTTCGGATTGTAAGACCGCTGCGGCGCCGGGCCGAGCCACATTTCATAATCCAATTCCGCCGGCGGATTTCCATCGGGCGGATTGCCAAATCCAGGCGTGACGTTGCGAAAATAGTTGCACTGAACGGAAACAAGTTCGCCGAGCCGCCCGCGGCGGATGAGTTCGCGCGCCTTTTGATAATGCGGGCCGGAACGTTGCTGGGTTCCGACCTGCACGACGCGTTTATGGCGGCGCGCCGCTTCTACCATCCAACGTCCTTCGCGCACAAACAACGTCAGCGGCTTTTCCACATACACGTCCTTGCCCGCGGCGCAGGCCAGCATCGTCATCAACGCGTGCCAATGGTCCGGCGTCGCAACCACCACGGCGTCCACACTCTTGTCTTCGAGCAGCTTTCGGAAGTCCGGGTATTGTGCGACGTGGCCTCCGACGAGTTCCATCGCCGCTTCCACTCGCGGGCGATACGTCTCGGCGACCGCCACCACTTGCGCGTCGGGCTGTGCCTTGAAATTGCGCGTGTGAATGCGCCCCACCAGACCAAAGCCGATAACGCCGATACCGACGCGTTCGTTGGCGCCCAGGACGCGGTTCCATGACGCCGCGGTCAGAGCGGCAGCAGTTCCTGCTTTGATGAAGCGCCGGCGAGTGAGGCGTTGCGACTTCCCTGTTTCGTTCAAGTTGGTGTTCATATTAAGCTGTCTGTGATTCCTGGAAACATGCCGACAGCCTAAATGAGCCAAAGGGGTATTCAATCCTGGAAAGAGCGATCGTCTCCGTCAGGGCGGGGTTAGTGTACTGCAAGTGGTTCGCGCTCGTATCCAGGCCAAGTCGGCGTTGGTGGGCTCCGTGTCCCAATGCATCAGCACGCTGCCGCTGACCGGCGGCATCGTGCGCGGGTCGGTCCACTTATGGGTCTCGGCGTGACCGTCTGCAAACGTCAGAATGCCGCGGCGATTATGCAGGCTGGAAGGGTAATGGAAGAAGCCTTCCATCTTGTCAGGCATGTAAACCATGAACGCGGGATAGCAGATGCTGTCGGGATGAACATCCTGGAAAGTGAACAGTTTGGCGGGTGAGACCAAATCGGATGTCTTGAGGAAAACTTTGTAGTCTGGAGTTAATTCCTTCGGATCGACCGCCCACCCCAGAAAACAATTCAGAGAGTAGCTTCGGATTCTTGGACGGTTTGATTCAGTGAACGGAGGGAAGGGGTCGCGGTAGAGGCTTCGATCTTCCGGGCATTTAAAAGTTGCAGCCGACTGCAAGTAGGAGGCGAAAGCCGCGAGATGCGGATCCAGCAGAAAGTCCTCGTTTGTAAATGCGGGAGCAAAAAAATGGCTGTCTCCCGTAACCCAAAGCTTGATGCACAGCTGGCCAAAAGCGGTCACGGGTGCATGCCCGTTCGGCGCCAGACGATCGTCATGGTCGTCCGCATAAAGCGTCCACGCCAGGAACAACTGCCTCTGATTATTGATGCATTGGACGCGTCGGGCCTGCGATTTCGCTTTGGCCAGCACGGGCAACAACAAGCCTGCCAGGATGGCAATGATGGCAATGACCGCGAGGAGTTCGGTCGAGGTAAACCCGACTGTGGACAACCGTTGGCCGCACCGGTCATTCAACTTCACTGATTCTGTTAGTTGCATCGCTTGACTCTTCAATAGCGGATCAACGTAATCTGAATGCATATCACCAGACCAGTGTGGCGAAAGGTGGGTCGAGACCTGAGAGCCGGCAGGGAGAAGACCTTACTGCTTTTACTGCGTCGGTTGTGCCGCTGGAACCTTCCAGTCCCTCAGCTCGGGGTAAACTACACGAAACTGATTGTGCCGGAAGAAAAAGTGCGCGTCGAACGGTCCCACGTTTCCATTCATCCGGCTGCCCGTCTTTCCCCTTGCCGCTGCGTTACGCTTTCCGCATTCTCTCGCGCGAGATGGCTGAGCGGATGATTTCAGATGTATTGGCCAAACCCGACGCCGCGTTGGAAATGACGCTGCGCCCGTCGCTCTTTTCCGAATTCACCGGCCAGGCCAAGGTCAAGGAACGGCTCGAAATTGCCGTCGCCGCCGCCCGACAACGCGGGGAGGCGCTCGACCACATCCTGCTCAGCGGCCCGCCCGGCCTCGGCAAAACCACGCTCGCGTACATCCTGGCCAGGGCGATGGGCACGAACCTCAAGGCCACCAGCGGCCCGATCATCGAAAAAGCCGGTGACCTCGCCGGTTTGCTGACGAATCTCGAAGAAGGCGATGTGCTGTTTATCGACGAACTCCATCGCCTGCAAAAGACGATCGAGGAATACCTCTACCCGGCAATGGAGGATTTCAAGCTGGACATCATCATTGACCAGGGACCCAACGCGCGGAGTGTGCGCTTGAACCTGCCGCGCTTCACGCTCATCGGCGCTACTACGCGCAGCGGGCTGCTGACGGCGCCGTTGCTCACGCGTTTTGCCGTTCGTGAGCGGCTCGATTACTACCAGGCCGAGCAGTTGCAGCAGATTGTCGTGCGCTCGGCGCGGCTGCTGAACGTGGATATAGAACCAAATGGCGCGCACGAAATCGCCCGACGCAGCCGCGGCACGCCGCGCATCGCGAACAATCTGTTGCGGCGCGTGCGCGATTATGCGCAGGTCAAATACGATGGCCGAATCACCGCCAGCGTCGCGGACAAAGCGCTGGCGATGCTGGAGATTGACCAGAACGGCCTCGATGAAATGGACAAGCGCATCCTCGAAGCGGTCATCGTGAAATTCGGCGGCGGGCCGGTGGGCATCAACTCGCTGGCGGTCGCCGTGGGCGAAGAACCGGACACGATCGAGGAGGTTTATGAGCCGTATCTGATCATGGAAGGCTATTTGAACCGCACGTCGCAGGGCAGAGTGGCGACGGAGTCGAGTTACAAAAAGCTGGGATTGAAATCGGCGGCAGGAACTCAGCAGAGGTTGATTTGAGATCGGGAAACGTCGGCGCTTCGGTCAATGCGAAGCGTGATTCCGCCGGCAACGCGGCGGCTGTCACTCTCGCCGCTTGATCGTCTTGCGAGGCCGACGATCGGGAAATCCGTCTCATCGCACCAACTGGACGCGATAAAACCGCTGTGGCCCGCTCGTCACCGTGGTGTCGATCTGGGACGCCGTCCCGCCTGTGGCGGTAACGTCTCCCGGCAGATCATTCCAGCCCGGATCGGAAAGCGAATCCTTGTATTGAACGCGGTAGACTTTTCCTGCGACAGCGGACCATTGCAGGGTTGTGGTGGTCTGCGTGACCGTGACGTTGCGACTCAACTGCAAAACGGAGTTCGGATCGTTCGGGAGCGTGCCCGCAAGGAACTCCGCCACGTCGGGCATGCCGTCGCTGTCGAAATCACCGAGGCCGTCACGAGACAAGCCACCAAAGAAGGACAGCTCCCACGAATCCGCCATGCCGTCGTTGTCGGAATCAGCGTTGAGGGTGTCAGCGAAGCGCAGGAGATTGCCAGTGGCATCGTATTGATACGTGGTGGTCGTACCGGTCCCGTAATGGACGGCGATGACGCGTCCGGCCGAGTCATAGGTGTAGGTGGTCAGGTCGGCCATTAAAGCGGTTGCTGCGAGGAGCACCGCGCAAACTACGAATGTTGTTTTCATGGTCGCTGTTGTCCGCAGGGAAGAGCAAAATCAGCAGTTGCGGAAATTCTCATTGCACAGCCTCCACACGCTGAAGGTAGAGTCCGCCGCTCCCGCCCAGAAGCGTCGAGTCTCCGAACCAGCAATAGGGCGAATCTCCGGGGTAGTAATCACACTGGAGCCAGCGGTAATAATCGTCGTACCAATAGACAGATCTGATAATATCCTCGATTTTTGGCTCCACCATCCGGCCGTTTACAAACGCCAGCCCGCGTGGTTCAAGAATGTCCGGATGAACGCCGATTGAAGCGGCGACGAACCACGCTCCCGCGCTGTAGACCCCGGACGGGCGGGTGTGTTGCTGGACGTTCAACAGTGCGCTATAAACGTTCACGCCCAGCATTTCCGTGCCGAGAAACATCATCACGATCGGGCTCACCGGACTGATCGGCTGGGGCGGCCGACAATAATAGCTGGAATTGGGGCGATATTGATCGACGCCGAACCCGGCTAACATGCGGTTCCCGGGACCGGTACCGAGGTCTTTCAGCAACGGCTTCAGGTAAGTCATCGGCCTGAACCTGGACCCCGTCATCTCAAGCATGGACATGCGATTCCAGCCGGCAGGTTCGCGGACCGGCGAAAGATCGGATTCACCAGGTAATCTTTCGAAGCCCTGGCCCGTCGCCATCGGCGCCCCGCCGTACGCATCCAGGTTGTAGCGGATCCCGAGATTCAACCCGGACGACAACTCCGTCTGGACGATTCGAGCCTCAATGGTGATTTGCGTGGTGTGCAGATCCGCACCACTCGGATCCACATACAGCAGTGGATTGTTCGCCGCGTAATTGTAAGGATTCAGGCTGAGTGGATCGCCCGGCCGAGGCCAGACCGGATCGCGCGAGAGAAAACGCGCCGTCGCAGGATCGTAGTAGCGTCCCCGCATCTGGTAGAGCCCGGACTGCGGATCGTAGCGCACGCCAAAACGGCCAATGTAAGTGAACGGTTGCAGGCTCGCGCCAGTGCGCGCCACCAGGATGCCATACGCGGAATACGCGTAGGCGTCGGTAACCGTTCCCGCCGCGTCCGTGAGCGCCAGCGTCGAACCCACCCGGTCGAAATGAAAATAGGACACCGCGTTGCCGCCGGCAGCGTCAATCAGGTAGAGCAACTGTCCTCCTGGCGTCCACACGTAGTAACGCTCGAACCGACCCGTGCCCGCGTTTTGCTCGCCCACGATGGGCGTCAGGCCGATGGCGTGATTGTAGTGGTAACGCGTCGTGCCGGGAGCGACGGCGCGCGTGACCAGGTTGCCCGCGCCGTTGTAGCCGTTCGTCAGCGCACCCGCCCGCACGAGCTGGGACGCCGCATTCCAGGCAAACGTGCGCGCTGGCGACGCGATGAGTCGGCCGCGCGCGTCGTAACCATAGCCGGATGAACTGATCTGGTGCCCGGCGTCGAAGGTAAGGGCGTTTGTGTTTCCCGCAGCGGGCGCGAGTGACAACGGGGTGGTGGCGCTCAAGGAAGCGATTTCACCGGCCGCGTTGAGCGCGTACTGCAAATCCATGAACGAACCTTCGCGGATGCGTGTGACGCGCCCGACGGGGTCGTAGTCGTAAATCCCGTTCGCGCTGTTGGCGCGAACGGCGTTGGTGAGCCGGCCCGCGTCGTCGTAAAAGAAGTCCAACCGGGCGCTGGTGAGGCTGTCCCGCACCTGCACGAGTCGGTCGCGCGAATCGTAGGCGTAGGCGACGGAGAACTCGCCGTCGTTGTAGGTGACGTTGGTCAGCCGTCCGTCGGGATCGTAGGATGCGCCGAAATTGATTCCGGAGCTGGTCGTGTTGGTCACCCGGTTTAGCGCATCATAAGCCAGCAGCAGTCCCGGAGCATTCGTCAGACGATGCAGCGCGTCATAGTCGAACGTGATATTCGTCCCGTCGCTGAAGTTCAGCCGGTTGAGGTTGCCCGACAAGTCGTAATTGTTGGTCTGAGCGCTGCCATCGGCGTAGGCAAATCGCCACGCCCGCCCGCGACCGTCGTAGCTGACCGCGTTGGAGCGACCCAGCGGGTCCACGATACTCGAGAGACGACCGAGCGGTGTGTAGCTGAACTTCCATTGGCTGCCGATCTGATCGGTCAGGTTGGTCAGCAGGCCGAGTTCGTTCATGGCGTAGGACGCAGACCCCACGGCGGAGAAGGTTGTGTTCGTGAGGAGTCCGCGTGAGTCATGGCGGTATTGATCAAGCTGGCCCAGGGAGTTCACCGTGGTCGTGAGCCGATGCATCGCGTCGCGGCCAAAAACGATCGCCTGGCCTTGAGCGTTGGTGGTTGCCGTCACAAAACCGGCGGCATCCACGGCGTGACGCAGGACGTTGCCCAACGGATCGGTGAAGCTGACCGGGACGGATTCGATGTTCTGACCGATGCTCCAGTTCCTGCCCGCCGGATCAGTTACGGTTCGCTGCCGCTGCTGGCTGTTGAAACCCATCAAGTACCGGTTGCCATTTCTGTTCGTGACGGTCGTCAGCCGATCCTGCAAATCGTAAATGGAGGTGGTGCGCCGATCCAAGGCGTCCGTCACGTTCGTCAAACGGTTTCCATCGTCATAACTGAACTGTGCGGTCACCCGTCCCAATGTGTTCGTGATGGCGGTCAAACGGTCGTTGTTATCGTAAGCATAGACAGTCGTGTTCGTTTGTTCGTCGATGATCGAAATGATCCGGTCCGCGAGGTCGAAACTCGTCCGGAGCGACGCGCCATCCGACGCCAGTGCGTTGGTCAGCCGCCCCAGGCTGTCGTAGAAGAAACCGGTCGTGCCGGTTTCCGCATCGGCGCGCGCCGCTTGTGTGCCATCGGCATTGTAGGTGTAGGTAACGACGCCGCCGGCGGGGTTGGTGATGGCCGTCAACTGGCCGCGCGCGTTGTAGCCCATGCGCGTCCGATTGCCCGCGCGATCCGTGGTCGCGAGCAGGTTGCCCCCAGCATCGTAATCGAATTGCTCCATCGCGCCGTCGGGAAGCGCAACCGAACTGAGTTCATAAAACCTGATTCCCATGACCGTGCGGTTCGTGTAAGTGAATTGCGTCACCGTGCCGTCTGTGTTCGTCTGCGCCACCGGCTTTCCGCTGAGTGGGTCGTAGGCAATGCGCACCGTGCCGCCGAAGCGGTCGGTGATCGAATTGGCGCGGCCCTGCGTGTTGGTGCCCAGCGCAACCACGTTGCCGGAAGAATCTGTCAGTGACAAAAACTGCCCGGAATGCGAGTGCGCGAACAGGTTCACCTGTCCCTGAGCGTTGCTGGCGGTTGTGACCAGGGAGTTGGTGTCATAGGAAAACGACGTCAGATTCGAACCGAAGCGTGTTTGTTGAATCACGCGGCCTTCGTTGTCATAGACCTGGGCGTAATCGACGTTGCCCGCCGGGTAGGTTTTTGAGATCAACAACGACCCGACCTCTTTCGAGTTGTCGTACGCGTAGGTGGTGGAGTGGCCGAGCGGATCGGTCGAACTCAGCAGGTTGAAGTCATCGCCGACTTCAATCTGGAAAAAAGTGTTCGTGCGTGTTCCGTCCGAGACCGTGCGCAGGAAACGCGGCCCCGCGTAGGCAAACGTCAGCGCGCGTCCCAGGCCATCGGACACTTGCGCGAGCAGGAAGTTGTTGGTGTACATGAGTGCGTGGGTGTTGCCTTTGCCGTCGCTGATAGCGATGAGCAGGCCGTTGGTGTCGAACCGGAACAGGCGCTGGTCGCGCGGGTCGCCGAACACCACGTCGGTGCCGCTGTTCACGAGTTGAAACGGATAATTTGTCGGGGATTGCAGCACCCAGTTGGTGCCGGACTGGTCGAACTTCACCTGCAAGCCCTCTGGCGACACGATGACCGCTTTGTTGGTCACCACCAGCACAGCGCGCCAGTCGAAGTTGTGCGACCAGTTGTTGCCCAGCCGCGAGTTCACGGCGCCGCCGGTCTGCAGGCGGGACGCGTAGTAGCGCCGGAAGAACAAAGGCATGGGTCCGCCCAGATTCAGATCCGCCGGCTCACGCAACACGAGTTCGCCTGTGAACATGTTCACCGGGTCGCCTGCGTAGGAGGAGTAGGGATACTCGCCCGCGGTGGTAATCAGATCAGGCTGAACCACGATGTCCACGAAGCACACGCCGTCAGCAAAATTAGGCGGAAAGGACCAGTGAAGATCGACTCCGTTGATACCCGGTCTGCAGCGGATGACGGGCGGCCCGCAATAGTGCGCGGATGCCGTGCGCGCCGCGAGGACGAGTAGAATCGATGCCATGAGGGTCCGGCCGAACGAGGCTGGCGTTTTCATTTTGCGGAGGCGGTCGCACGGAACTCAATGAGATTTCTGATCGGCTTGAATTGGAAAATTAGAGCACGTTACGGCGGTTTTGAAAAGGTTAACTTTCGGAGAAAACTCAGAAGGAGATTTTGATCGAAAAAACATTCGCCAAGCGCGCTCCATCCGTGTTTCATCCGTAGCCGTTTGAACGATGCCGAAACGCACTGACATTCATTCCGTCCTCATCATCGGCGCCGGTCCGATCATTATCGGCCAGGCGTGCGAGTTCGATTATTCCGGCACTCAGGCCTGCAAAGCCCTCAAGGAGGAGGGCTACCGAGTCGTGTTGGTGAACTCCAACCCGGCCACCATCATGACCGACCCGGAGTTCGCCGACCGCACTTATATCGAGCCGATCACGCCCGAAGCCGTGGAAAAAATCATCGTGCGCGAGTTGGAGGAGATGAAGCGCCTGGGCGTGCCGGTTGACGCTCCGGCTGCTGAAATCGCAAATCGCAAATCGCAAATCGCAAATAGGCTGGTCCTGCTTCCGACCCTTGGCGGCCAGACCGCACTGAACACCGCGATGGCGCTTCACCGTAACGGCGCGCTCGAGCGCCGCGGCGTTGAAATGATCGGCGCCAAAGCCGAGGCCATCCACAAAGGCGAAGATCGCAAGGCTTTCAAGCAACTTATGTTGTCCATTGGCCTCGACGTTCCGATCTCCGGCACCGCCCACAACATGGAAGAGGCCCGTGCTGTCGTGGACAAGATCGGTCGCTTCCCGCTCATCATCCGGCCCGCGTTCACCCTCGGCGGCACTGGCGGCGGCATCGCCTACAACCGCGACGAGTTCGACGAACTAGCCAGGCGCGGCATGGACCTCTCGCCTGTCGCCGAAATCCTCATCGAAGAATCGCTGCTCGGCTGGAAGGAATACGAGATGGAAGTCATGCGCGACAAAGCTGACAACTGCGTGATCATCTGTTCCATCGAAAACTTCGACCCGATGGGCGTCCACACCGGCGACTCCATCACGGTCGCGCCCATCCAGACGTTGACCGACAAGGAATTTCAGATCATGCGCGACGCCAGCTTCGCCGTGATCCGCGCCGTGGGTGTCGAGACCGGCGGCTCGAACATTCAGTTCGCCGTCAACCCGGACAACGGTCGCATGGTCATCATCGAGATGAACCCGCGCGTCAGCCGCAGCTCCGCGCTCGCGTCCAAGGCCACGGGCTTTCCCATCGCGAAAATCGCCGCCAAACTCGCCGTGGGTTATCTGCTCGATGAAATCAGGAACGACATCACGCGCGAAACCCCGGCGAGCTTCGAGCCGACCATTGACTACGTCGTCACCAAGATTCCGCGGTTTGCCTTCGAGAAATTCGCGCAAGCGGACCCGACGCTCACCACGCAGATGAAGAGCGTGGGCGAAGCCATGGCCATCGGCCGCACGTTCAAGGAGAGCCTGCAAAAATGCCTGCGCTCGCTGGAGATTGGCCGCAGCGGCCTGGGCGGTGACGGCAAACCGTGGCGCATCGGCACCGAAGTCTATGGCGACCGCGACATTCTTCCGCGCGACGTGATCAGCCGCAAGCTGAGCGTGCCCAACGCCGAGAGAATCTTCTTCATCCGCCACGCCCTCCGCGCCGGATTCACCGTCGAAGAGATATTCAACCTGACCAGGATCGACCGGTGGTTTTTGGTTCAAATAAAAGAGATCGTCGATTTCGAGGAAGAACTCGCGGCCACGAAGAACTGAATTGAACGCAACGCCTTCATTGCGCACTCCGCGTTCCGAGTTCCGCGTTGGAATGATTTGGATTTTGAAGGAAGAACTCACCACCGCCGGTAACTGACATGGACAACGGTTCCCCCATTCCGCACCTGCAATCCATGCTCCTCGTTCCTATGGGGAAAATTGTAGATTTCGAGGAAGAGCTTTAATCCTGCTCCGTGCGCTGGATTGGGAAGACGCGCAAGCTAATGATGTTCGCGGAACCCTCTCTCGTCCGAAATTTCATGGTTCATTTAGTAATCCTTCGACGAGCAATTGAACCTCTAGCCATTTAGCAATTCGTTGCACTTCTTTGGCTGTCACATCGAGCGGGGCTGTTACAGTAATCTTTCGTTTGTTTTCTTTATCCAAAGGCAAGCATCTAAGTTATGAACGCAGAAAATGAAAACTGTTCGCTCGACCAGCCTCAACGCATTGACAGCGGGATTGCGCTCTGTGCGCTCGCATCAGCCGCGAGTTACATTGCAGCAAGCCCAGGCGCAGGCTCTTCGGGTGATGGAAGCGGCGAAGCGTTCGCCCTTGCGTTCAAAGCCCTGCTTGAATGGGGAGAAGCGCACGGGCTGATACATCCAGAGTCAGCTTTCGCATTCCTTCAACGGCCTCCTGACGCGCATGGCGACGAGCACGAGGCGTGGTCGAAGCTGACTCTGCCACGGCTGAAATTTGAGAGTATAGATCTTCTAGTTATGTTCAAACTTTGAACATTACCGGGATTATCTTCCTTAGAATAATCGTTGAACGTGCGGAGATGATACGCCAGATACCTCAAACGAGAATACTCGGTGAAGTGAATGTGAACGTCGAAACTCTCCTATTGATGTAGATGTAAGCGGGCAGCCGATAGAAGTCCAAATTGTTCGTTAAACGGTCAGCAACGCGATTTCTAACCCACGACTGGAAAGTCCTGTTCTCAAAAAGAACGAGACTTTCCCTGTGCGTCAAAACACACTAGTACGCCATCACCAACAATCTATTAGTACGCGACCTCCGTAATCGTGCCGCTTGACTTCTGGTGGGGTGGTGACAGCCTTCAGTTAGGTCTTTGGAGCCAATCAAATCGAATCAGGCTTATGCGCTCAAGCTACTTGCTCGCCGTGCCCGTCGCCATGAGTTGTCTCACCGCTGCCGGGCCTGCTGCTGAACCGCTGCGTGGAGCGGCAGACGTTTTGAAACGCGCGGCCGAGCAGTCTGGCAAGAGTGACCCCGCGACAAAACCTCCCTCCGATTCGGCCAAGTTGCGTGCCGACCTTACGGACTTCACGACGCGCGCCGCTTCTTTGGCCCCCGCTGCAGGGAGGGTCAGCCGGGCAATACTGTGAGTCCGAGGCTGTCGAGCGCTCGGAGCAGGGACACACCGCGCGCGTAGGGAATGGGTCCCGTGTCGTTGGTGCCTGTGTGCAGAACCACCGGCGCCCAGGAATCTTTCCAGACCCATACTGTTCCTGAATCACCACCGCCGCTGATAGGCCCACCCGCCGCACCCGTGAGAGGTTCAATCCACACTTCATCAGCTTCAACACGTAAGATTTGGCCCTCGGTCTTGCCGGTGGCGTGTCCGAGTTTCACCACCTTCATTCCTTCTTCCGGTTCGACCGGTTCAGCCAGCGGAGGGAAACCGATTATGCCCGCGAGGGCTTCCACGTTGTCAACCACCAGAGCCGCAGCGGCATCCAAGTCGGCCAGGCCCTGTTCGGTGCGCGCAATGGGCACAGCCTGGATCGCGTCTTCGGCTAGATAAATCTCTTCGCCCTTCTGAAACGCGGCGCGGTCAAGCCGGCAAAGGACATGATAGCAACTGACGAGGTAACGCGATGCGCCCTGCGTGGCAATGAGCCCAATCGTTCCGGGACGATTCGTCTTCGGATTGATGATTCCCATTCCGCCGCGAATCCGGGGCATAACCGGGCCTTGGTTATTCGGGGCCGTCCTCCGGCCAGATTTCCGTGGGGACGTCGCGCTCGAGCTGTTGGTGAAGCGCGGCATTTTCAGGCTGGTCGAGTTCGGGCATGAAGTTGATGCCGGTTCGGTCCTCGATCCAGCGGATGGACTGGACGAAGTCCTTGTAATCGACTTTCTTTGGATACTTCTGGTTTTTCATCACGAAGGCGATGGAGCGCCACTGTCCGCTTTTGCCGCGCAGCACCGCGATTTTGTACAGGTGGGTGGGAACGGCAACGTGGTCTTTGCCGATCGCTTTGATGATGAAATGCCCGGCGGCAGTGTGCGGATCGTCCTCCTTCGGATCGTAGAACATGGGACCGGTGATGACGTAGGCTTCACCGCGACTGGCCGCCCAGCCGCGAACCATCTCCTCAAGCCGTTCCCACGGGTGTTGGTTGAACTGGCCGACCTGGGGGACCATGTTTGACAGAAAGTAGGTTGCGTCCTGGCGCGATTGGTTTTTCGTTTCGTCGCCGGAGGGAGCCTGATGGCCGCGGTCGTAACCGGAATGTTTGTAGTCTTTTCGCTCCGCCCGCGAGCCGGCCGGCAATTTCGGATCGGACCTGAACGGTTCGGGATCAGGGCGTTTCAAGGGGCCGCCGAGGTCCTCATTGCCAAGGTGTTCGCAAACCCAGAGCGGAATTTTGTCCGCCAAACTGTTCTCCAAAACGTAACCGTCGCGGATGATTTCCTCCGTCGGCCCGTGTGGCCAGCCCGGCGCGTGCTTTGGCTCGCCGAAAAGACAGAGACGTTTGATGATGGCTTCCTCTTGCGGAGTGTGGCCGGCCTCGGCCTTTTGAAATCGGGTGAAGTAAGCGATGCGGACCTGTTCGGTGGTGGTCGAGCAGCCGACCAGCAGAAGCAGTGCGATGCAAATGGGGAACAGCGCGGCAGAGAAATGGGTTCGTCTCTGATTATTCTTTGTTGTCATCTTCAGAGCTCCCGACCTGTCGCGGAAATATATGGGGCTCCAAGTTCGAGGTCAATGTCTGGTGTGGAAAGTTGAGTGTCCAGGTCGTCGAGCGTTTCAAGCATTGCCTTGACACTGATGTAAGTGTTCACTTACATTGCCGCTGTCATGCGCGAATCCAGGCCCAGGCTGCCGACTCCAAAGCGGAAAGAGATCATTCTCAGGTCCGCGCACGCGGTGTTCACCGAGAAGGGCTTGAATGGCACGACGACGAAGGAGCTGGCCCGGGCGGCGGGAATTTCCGAGGCTTTGCTGTTCCGACATTTCCCGACCAAAGAGGCGCTCTACTCCGCCGTGCAGAAGTCGTGTTGTGAACAGGAGGACAAGGGGCCTTGGGGCAGGATTCTGGACCTGGAACCTTCCACGTCGTCCCTGGTTTTTCTGGTTTACCATTTTTTTTGTCGCATGGCGTTATCGGAACGTCATCGCGAACCGGGAGCGGGCAAGTCCATGCCGAGGATGATCCTGCAAAGCCTGGCCGGGGACGGCGGGTTTGCGCGCCATTGTCACGAGCGCGGAGCGGCGAAGCTCGTCGCCAAAATGGAGGAATGTCTCAAAGCGGCGGCGGCGGCGGGCGACGCGGTCGAGATGCCAGTGAAGCGCCACTTGCAGTGTTGGTTCTCGCAACATCTGGCAGGAATGCTGGCGTTCAATTCCCTGCACGATCCCCCCATCGTCAATTACGGTGTGTCGCGACAGCGGCTCGGAGAACAGGCCGTGTGGTATGCCCTGCGCGGATTGGGCCTGAAGGACGAGGCGATCAAGCGTTATTACAACCCGAAAGCATTGTCGCTGCTGGCCGGGTAAATTTTTTTTGTCTCACGATGTGTGTAAGTGCTTACTAAAAGAAAGGCAGGAACCATGAAAACGATGAAAGAGATGGCCAACTTGGAGAACGTGAAGCCCAAAGTCAAACGCCGAATGCGTTGGTGGATCCCAATCGCAATCGTCGCGCTTGCGGTTGCGAATGTTGTTCGTGTTCGCATGTCCGGGGATCTGGACAGCATGTTCAAGAACATGCAGACGATGTTGACGATGGTGGTGTCGATCCCTCTGCTGCTTGTCTGGTGGTTGTTTTTGACCCGGCTGCGCTGGCGCACACGGTTGGCCGGACTCGCGTTGTTCATTCTCGGCGCGGTCGGCTTGAAGCAGATGGCGCGCTTTGACGGCTCGGTGAACGGCAGCGGCAAGCCAAGAATTGTGTGGAAGTGGACGCCCAGGAAGAGTGGCAATGTCGGTGATTTCAAGGCCGTCACCGTCCCGAAAGAGCAGGCAGGGATTGAAGCCGCCATAGATTATCCCGGCTACCTGGGAGGCGATCGCTCCGGCGTGGTCCTGGGGATTCAATTGGAGCGCGACTGGACTTCGCATCCGCCACAGGAACTCTGGCGACAACCGATTGGCTTGGGGTGGTCAGCTTTCGCCGTTTCCGGACCGTTTGCCTTCACGCAGGAACAGCGCGGTGAAAACGAACTGGTGGTTTGCTACTCACTGGCCAGCGGACGCACGATCTGGTCGCACACGAACGTGGTTCGATTCAGCGAGCCGATGGGAGGCGACGGCCCGCGGGCGACTCCCACGATTGTGGACGGCCGGGTTTACGCCCTCGGCGCGACCGGGATTCTCGATTGCCTGGAGGCCGCGACCGGCAGGTTGATTTGGACGCATGATACGCTCAAAGAGAATGCATTGCCCAACCTCTATTTCGGGAAGTGTTCTTCACCGCTCATGGTGGATGATCTTGTGGTGGTCACCGGCGGCATGACGAACAGCTCGACCTTGCTGGCGCTTGGTCGCCAGGACGGTTCGCCGGCGTGGCGCGCGGGCAAGGACGAAGCGAGCTTCAGTTCGCCCATCCTGGTTACGCTCGGAGGCAGGCGACAGATTCTTTCGGTGAACGCCGCCAGCGTGACCGGCCACGATCCAAAAGACGGGCATATCCTTTGGGAATACGCCTGGGCGAACAACAAATGGCCCAAATGCGCGCAACCCGTCGTGGTCGAAGGCGACCGCGTATTTCTGTCAGCGAGTTTTAACGCCGGCTGTGTGCTGTTGCAGGTGAAGACGGGGGCGGATGGCAACCTCTCGGTCGCCGAGGTCTGGAAGAACCGCAACATGAAATCCGAGTTTTCCAACATCGTCGCGCGCGGTGGATTCCTCTACGGCCTGGACGACGGCATCCTTGCCTGTGTTGAGATCGCCACTGGCGAGCGGAAATGGAAGGACGGCCGCTACGGCCACGGGCAGCTCATGCTGGCGGATGATTTGTTGCTGGTACAGACCGAGCAAGGCCCCGTCGCGCTCGTGGAGGCAAGTCCCACCGGGTACCGCGAGGTGGCCAGGCTTAATGCGCTGGGTGCCAAGACCTGGAATACTCCGGCTCTCGCCGGTGAATTTCTTCTCCTCCGCAACGATCAGGAAGCGGTTTGCTATAAATTGGCGAAGCGCAACTCGCTCGTAAAGGATTGACTCACTCCGAGAGCCAACCGGGCTTCTTGACACTAGATGTCTTCGACCAAAAGTTGGTGTCGGCTCGGCGGTGCCAGCATTCTCATTGTCGTCCCGCGCGAGTTCGTATAGTTTCTCCGGCGATGAAACACACACAGTTGACTGCGCTTGCTCTCGTTACAGCGACCATGCTTCGGCTTACCGCCGCCGATGACGCGAAGGTCAACGCGCTCACCGACGCGGAAAAAGCCGCTGGATGGAAGCTCCTTTTCAACGGGAAAACTCTCCATGGCTGGCACAACTTCAAACGCGACGGTGTCAGACCCGGCTGGCAGGTCAAAGACGGCACACTCGCCTGCGTCGATCCCCACAACGCCGGCGACCTCGTCACCAGTGAGAAGTTCGACTGGTTCGACCTGGAGCTCGACTACAACATCTCCGAAGGCGGGAACAGCGGCATCATGTTTCACGTCACCGACGAGGGCGGAGCGGCCTGGGCGACGGGCCCCGAATTCCAACTTGAGGACAACGCGAAAGCCGGGGACCCGCAACGCTGCGGCTGGCTCTACGCCCTTTATCAACCGCCGACGGACCCCAAGACCGGCAAGCCGATTGATGCCACCAAACCCCCCGGCGAGTGGAACCACGTCCGTCTTGTTATCAGCCCGGAGAAATGTGAGCACTACATCAACAGCGTGAAATATTTCGATTACGTGTTGGGCAGCGACGATTTCAAAGAGCGCGTGGCCAAAAGCAAATTCTCGACGATGCCTCTCTTTGCGAAGTCCAACAGCGGTTATCTTTCGCTCCAGGGCGATCACGGGCAGGTTTCCTTCCGCAACATCAAGATCCGGCCGATCGCGCCGCAGAAGTGATCGCGCCCGGGCCGATTCAAAACACGAACGCTAACAAACGCAGAATTTTTCCAAGTCTCTCGGCGCTGCGCGGGTCGAAGCGACCTGAAGGTCGCGCTCCAATTGACGACATTCCGTGAGGTGGCGAACGATTCTCCTAACAAGGTTCACGGGTCGGTGAGCTTCGGGAGTTGTTTGAAGCTGGGTGTTGGAGACAACGGAGCGTTATTGAGCTATGGATGCCATTTCGCTGGGGCAAAGTCCGTTCGCCGTGCTCACCTTCATTGCCGCGCCGGCGGTGTTGACCAATGCCGCCAGCGTGCTGGCGATGAGCACCATCAACCGCATGCTCCGCACGCGCGACCGCATGCACGAGCTCTTGGCGCAATCCGAATCAGGCGTGAAGACCGCAACTGGCGCGCAGCGTCTGGTCGCGCAGGTCAATCGCGTGGAGAGGCAAGGATCGCTCTTGTTGCGCGCATTGCATTCGATCTACGTGGCGCTGGGGGCGTTTGCCGCAGCCAGTCTCCTCACGTTGCTCGGCGCGGTGTTAGGACACTGGGAGGTTGCCGGATGGTTTCACGCGCTGGTTGGGTTCGGGTTGGTGCTGGGGTTTGTTGGCGTGGGCGGGCTGGTATCGGGCTGCTGGAATCTGCTCCAGGCCACGCAGCTCTCCTTGGAGAACATTCGGGAGGAAGCGGCGTTGATCCGCGAACAACAAGAGCAGCTCCGAAAGAAGCTCTCCGGCCTGCCGCCGATCTGACCTGCCGCCACGGCCAGACTGCGAGACGTCACAGCGGGACTAAGGGTGTGATTAAAAGTGGGTGAGGTTAATTCCACAGGCTGAGCCACTGGCCGTTGGCCCGCAGAACGCGGAGGTTTGCGATGTGGTCGGCATTTTCAATCAACCAAGCTGCTCCCGCTTTCTTGAGCCGGGCT
>QHNT01000364.1 GCA_003218515.1 Verrucomicrobiota bacterium
GATGAAGGCTGGTCGGGCATTCTCACCGTTGACTCCTCGGTTGAGAACGTGAACGCGGCTGGGGAGGACCGCGTTAATGTGCAGTCAGCGAATGAAGCATCCCTTGCTTCCATCCGGGGGATTTCCTCCGACATCGCAAAAGCGATTGTCGCTTACCGGGGCCAGAACCGGCTCGAAAACCTGGCCGACCTGCTGGACGTCGTGGCGGTCCAGAATCAAAACCCACCCGCGCCACAGGGCAACCCTGCTCAGTCCCCGATTCCACCGAACTCTCCAACACCCGCTTCGTCTCCGACCGGACCCAGGGTGATCAGTGAGGAACTCTTCCTGGACGTGGCCGACGACTTCACGACGGAGTCCGGCCAGGACTTGCCTGGCCTGGTCAATGTCAACACCGCCAGCCGCGCCGTGCTCATGTGCCTTCCGGGCATCGACCAGGAATTGGCGCAGGCGATTGTTTCATACCGTCAGTCGAGCGGATTCTTTCCCAACATCGCCTGGCTGTTGAAAGTGCCGGGAATGAACCAGCAGATTTTCAAACAGCTCGCCCCGCGAGTGTCCGCTCGCTCGGAAACCTTCCGCATCTTGAGCGAGGGCAAGGTCCGTTCCACTGGAACTCGCCAGCGCATCGAGGAAATTGTTCATGTCCGCCTGCGCGACATCGACGTTCTTTCGTACCGGGAGGGCCCATGAAGGACTTCGGGTTCATGAATTCCAGGTGCCTCTATCTCGAGATCGGCCAGAGTTCGCTTCAGGTGCTTAACGGGAGTGACGGACTCGAATTGCGGCTCGAACGGTCGGAAAACGGGCGGTTGACCGGTGCGTGCAAAGAAAGGTTGACGCTCAGTCTGCAAGGATTCTTGAAGAGGAAGAGTTGGCATCCACGCCTGCGCGCGCTCTGCGCCATTGGAGCGCGCGGCGTCTCGCTGCGCCAATTGACTCTTCCGTCCTCGACGAAGGAAGAGCTCCACCGGCTCCTGCTATTGCAGATTGAACGCGAGTTTCCTCTGCTGCCGGACGCATTGGCCTGGGGCTACCGGCGCCTCGGCGATCCGGAGCTGCCACGAACTGGCGCCGGCTTGAAACAGGAGTTACTCGTCGCGGCGGTGAAGAGGGAAGTAATCGAGGAGTACGCGGAAATTCTGAACGAGTGCGGAGTGAATCCGCTCTTCACGTTGTCCGCGTTGGCACGTAGCTGCTGCTGTCCCAAACCGCCCGCTTCCTATCTGGTCCTGGATGTCGGAGGCAACCAATCCGAGCTGATCTGTTGTGAGAACGGCACTCCAACGTCCATCCGCATTTTTCCGTGGGGAGACGAGGACGTCACGCGCTCGATTGCTGATACGCTAAAGGTGAGCCACGAGCGGGCGGAGGAGTTAAGGATCGCCTTCGAGCAGGAATCCATTTCCGGTGGGGAAATGGGGCAAGCGATCCAGAATGCCACCCGGACGGCTGTGGACTTGCTGGCGGGAGCCATCAAAGACAACCTCGCCGGACAAAGGCTTTATCTCACAGGAGGAAACCCGCGTCTCGGCAACCTGGCGACGCGGCTTGCCAGGTGCCTTGGGGGTGGCATGGAATGCGAAGCGATTGAGATCGCGCCTGGCCAGGGGCGCTCAGCGGCAACCCTCGGACTAAGGAAATCGTACGAGCAGAACGGAGGTTCCGCGCTGTTGATTATCCAAAGCAGGAATGGAGACGCCGCGGTGCGCGGGCTTCGGCCCGCACCGTGGAAATGGGCCGCCCTGGCCGCTGCGCTCGCCGTCGGTTCACTCTCTTTCCCTTACGCGGAAGCCGTGCTTCTGAAGCCTCTTCTTGCGCGAAAGCTCGCCGAGATCAGAGCTTCCAAAGGCAAGCTGCTTATGATCGATCGAGAATACAGGTTTCTTGACTACCTCAAGAAGAACCAGTCACCTTACCTCGACGCGGTTTCCATCATCGCCAATGCCACGTCGCCGGGAACGCGTTTTGACTCCCTCTCCATGAACCGTCGCGGAGACGTCGCGTTGCGGGGAAGTATGAGAGATGGGCAGCAAGTCGCCGATTTTCGCTCAAAGCTTATCCATTCCGGCCTCTTTTCGACGGTGGTCATCGAAGAACAAACCCCCACACCCGACCGGCAGAAAGTTATCGTTCGGATCTCCGCTCAATGGAAGCCAGGCGCCAGCCGGGAGTCGCTTTCAATTGAGCCTCCGGTTTCGGACCTTGATAAATCAAAAGCGGGCGGCAAAGAGGAAAAACCCGCTGTATCGCGCGAGAAAGACGCCTCGACTCCGGCGGCGCCGAATCCTTCCCTTCCGCTCAAGGGCACCAAAGAATAATTTTATGCGCGCGCTGACCGATCATGAAAGACGAACGATCCGCCTCGCGGCGGTGGGGATCGGGATTTACCTGGTCCTGTTCTTCGGCCTGCGCGGGGGGAAGTATTTCGAGAAAAAGCGTTCCGAATATCACCAATTGCTGAGGAATGCCCAAACGCTCAAGCTGGAGCTGCAGCCTTACGAAGAGAAGGTTCTCGTCGTGAAGAAGTTGATGGACGCTTCTCGCCTGGATCCCGCGAAGCTTTCCAAGGCTTCGGTAGTGGCGGAAGCCAGCACCGCAATCCAAAAGGCGGGCGCAACCAGTGGAGTCCAAATCGGACACATCCGCGAATCCCCCGCCAGCACCTCGACCAGAGAGCTGGCTTCAATGCAGCTTGAAGGCGTCGGTCCGGTTTCAGCGGTGATGAGTCTTCTTCATCGCCTGGAGAGCCTCGGCTATCCACTGATACTTGATTCAGTCCAGATGACCCCCGAAGTCACCAAGCCGGGCATGGTGAAACTCAACCTCACGATAGTGATTTTGGATTTCGACCAATGGAAAAGCGAGGGCGGTCCCCATGCGTGAGCGTTCTGAACTGATTCTAAAGATCACTTGCCTGGTGTTCGCCGCGCTCATGCTTTTTCAATTCTCGCGCCTCGTGCTGCGAAGAAATCCGCTGGCGCGCGTGAACATTCCCGCACCGCCTTCCCTGGCTGCCGATCCCGACACTCCAACGGGTACAGACGCTGTCGCGCCACCAGGACCTGCTCCGGCGCCGCCATCAGGACCCGCAGCCGCGCCGACGCCCGCAGCCGCGGCACCACCGGCATCAGCAGCGGGACCAGGACCGATACCCGGACGCGCACCGGGAGCGAGACCCGGATTCGGACCAAGGCCAGGATTCGGGCCTGGACCGGGAGCCGTAGCTGTCCCGCCTGAGATCCGATCGCGTGTCGATCGCATCGTCAAAAGCGAAATCCTGGGACCGTTCATGAGACCTTTGCCCATGGCCCTGCTCGGGATCGGGGACAAAGACGTATTTCTGCGCGCGCCCAACGGCCAGACCGGCCTCCTGAAAGAGGGCGACGAGTTGGGAGGAGTCAAGTTGCTCCTCATTGGTACTAACCGGGTGCTGATCGAACACGAGGGCCAGAAGAAGGAATTGACGGTCTTTGCCGGCTTCGGCAGCGAAACCCTCTTGCCCAAGGAGAAAGAAAAAACGCAATGAAACCATCAATAAATCCCTCCGTGCAGCTCGGTCTCACGGCAGCCTGCTTCAGTCTCCTTTTTGCGACCTTCTTCAGCGGCTTATCCGTTCCCGCGACCGCTCAGGCCGTTCAAAAGGAGCCGGCTGGCGAGACCAAAACCCCGCCACAAAGCTCCAACACCAACGCGCCGTCAAAAGCGGCGCAACCGGAATCTTCAAGCCGGCAGGCCGGTTCGACGAACGCTTCCGATCCCAAAGCGACGCAAGCCACCGACAAGAGCGTCGTGACCACCGATTCAGTTCAACCCGGAATGGATCCGCGGAATACCTCTTCTTCCGATGACATCCAGTTGAGCTTCCAGGGAGCCAACGTTGACATGATCGTTCAGTGGTTGGCACAGACAACCGGCAAGAGCGTGGTCAAGCATCCCCAGGTTCAATGCCAACTCACGATCGTGAGTTCCAAAAAAATCTCACGCCGGGAGGCCATCAATCTCGTTTATCGCGCCCTTTCCCTCGAGGGCTTCACCGCCGTCGAGACCAGCAACTCCATCCTCGTCGTGCCCGAAGGCAAGGAGCCGAAAATGAGCGCCGAGTTGGTGGGCGCTTCGCGGGGCGAAATACCCGAAGGAAGGCAGCGGTTGTTGAAGGTGTTTTCACTCAAACATGTTCAAGCCGCGGATCTGAAGGAAAAAATTCGGGGCGTGCTTTCGGACAAGGCCACGATCGACACGGATGATCGCGCCAACCAGATCATCGTCACGGACTACAACGACAACCTACGTTTGCTGGAAAAACTCGTCGGAGAACTCGACGTTGCTTCCGGGTCCGACTCCGTCGTCAGGATTTATTCCTTGAAGCACGCGGACGCCGAGGAACTGGGCAACCTCCTAAGCCTCGTTATCAATGCGCAAGCGGCGACTTCTTCCGGGTCGCAAGGAAGGTCTTCCTCCCCTCCGGGTGGCGGTCCTCATCCGGCCAGCAGCGGTCCCGCCACCGTCGTCGGTGGCCCTCAACCCCCGCCCTCCGCCCCGCCAGCTACGAGCGGCGGTGGCCCCCAGCAGGTGCGCATCTGGCCCGACAAGACTTCCAACCGCCTCATCGTGGCTGCGCCGGAATCGAAATTGCCTGAAATCGAGAACCTCATCGAGGCGCTGGACACAGATAAACCCCAAGGCGTGGCCATCCGCGTCATTCCGTTGAAAAACGTCAACGCGCAAGAGCTGGTCAAGGAGATCGCTCCTCTTTACCAGAAGATGAACGGCAAATCGCTCAAAGACACCGTTGAAGTGGCGGCCGACGACCGGGCCAACTCCCTGATCGTGCTTTCGAGCGAATCCAACTACACGGCCATCGAGAAGCTCATCTCCACACTCGATACCGAAGACGCTCAGGACAAAATCATGCAGGCGTTCCCGCTCAAGAACGCCGATGCGCAGGACGTCGCCAAACAACTGAAAGACCTCGCCGAGGACACCGGAAGCTCCTCCCGATATCCCTTCTATTTCTTCTCCTCTGCTCCGGCCAGCAGTTCACCCGCCACCGTCGTCGGTGGCCCTCAACCCCCGCCCTCCGCCCCGCCAGCTACGAGCGGCGGTGGCCCCCAGCAGGTGCGCATCTGGCCCGACAAGACTTCCAACCGCCTCATCGTGGCTGCGCCGGAATCGAAATTGCCTGAAATCGAGAACCTCATCGAGGCGCTGGACACAGATAAACCCCAAGGCGTGGCCATCCGCGTCATTCCGTTGAAAAACGTCAACGCGCAAGAGCTGGTCAAGGAGATCGCTCCTCTTTACCAGAAGATGAACGGCAAATCGCTCAAAGACACCGTTGAAGTGGCGGCCGACGACCGGGCCAACTCCCTGATCGTGCTTTCGAGCGAATCCAACTACACGGCCATCGAGAAGCTCATCTCCACACTCGATACCGAAGACGCTCAGGACAAAATCATGCAGGCGTTCCCGCTCAAGAACGCCGATGCGCAGGACGTCGCCAAACAACTGAAAGACCTCGCCGAGGACACCGGAAGCTCCTCCCGATATCCCTTCTATTTCTTCTCCTCTGCTCCGGCCAGCAGTTCAAAGAAGATGAACGTCGTCGCCGACCGCAGGCGCAACACGGTGATCGTCCAGGCTCCCCCGACGCGAATGGAAGGCATCGCGAAAATGATCGAGGCGCTGGATGAGCCCGTAAGCGACGACAGCCTGGCGCCGAAGATCTACCCGCTGAAATACGTGAGCGCGGCCGATATGGAAGATATCCTCAACGAGCTTTTTCTGAAGAAGCAGCAGATGCGTCCCTATTGGTATTACTATGACGAATCTCCGGAATCGACGCCCGATCGCGATGTGGGTCGGCTTTACGGCAAAGTCCGCATCACCAGCGAGCCTCACTCCAACACCCTCATCGTCACCGCCAACTCCAAAGAAAACCTCGCGGCGGTGGAAGAAGTCCTCAAACAGTTGGATGCGCCGTCGGAAGCGGGTGAGAGCACCCTGCGCGTTGGCCTTAAGTTTGCCAAAGCTTTCACCGTCGCCAACAGTATCAACATCCTCTTCGCCAAAAACGGTTCCCCGCCGTTGCGGCCGGTTGCGCAACCAGGACAACCCGGCGCCCCGGCGCCCCAGCAGCAGTCATCGCAAAGCAGCTCCTCCCGAAGCGGCTTCGATCTGGAACAGGAAACCAAAGAAGAAGGCTATTATCCCTGGCTCGGCGGGCAACCGGATAACCTTCGCACCTCCGAAGGCCGGACCGCCGCCCGCCCGGTCAGTGACCTCGTTGGCCGCGTCCGCGCGGTGGCGGACCTGCGCAGCAACGCGCTGCTGGTCTCCGCTAATGTCCACTTCTTTCCCCAGGTCCTGAAGCTGATCGAGGACCTCGACGCCCCCACGGACCAGGTTGTGATTGAGGCCAGGCTCGTCGAAGTCTCCAGTGATTTTCTCGACAAGCTCGGCGTCCGCTGGTCGCCTGACGGAAGCAAGGTCTTCACGGCGGATGATTTTGACAACTCGCTGCTCGCCCGTGCCAACAGCCAGTACCAAAAGGGCTTTGGCGGAAGGACCACCGTCAACACGCCTGGGTCCAGTTCCCTGCCCTCCGTCCTTGCCTCCCTGCGTTCGGGGGTGTTGGACAGCACCATCAGCATGGATTATCTCGTTCAGTTCCTTCGCAAGACCACCGCCGCCACCGTCCTCGCCGAGCCTCAAATCAACATCCGTGACAATGAAACAGGTCGGCTCTTCGTGGGCCAGCAGGTGCCGATACCTGACAACACTCAAGTCTCGCAACTGGGCGGACAAAACACGAGTATCAAGTACAAAGACGTCGGCGTCGTTCTCGAAGTCACCCCGCACATCAACACCTCGGGTGACGTCGAGCTGAAAATCCACGCCGAATCCTCCACGGTCGTGCCCGGGCAAACGGTGCTGGGCGGGGCCCTTTTCGACACGCGCAACTTCCGCACCGACCTCAGGGCCAAAGACGGGCAGACCCTCGTCCTGGGCGGAATCATCCAAAAGCAAGTGTCGGATACGTTGCGAAAGACACCGATCCTCGGAAGCATCCCGGTGGTCGGGTGGGCGTTCAAGAAAAAGGATAAAACGACGCACGAAGTCGAGTTGATGGTTTTCCTGCGCCCCAAAGTCGTTCGGAATCCGCAAGAGGCCCAGGAACTGTTGGAAGAGATAGAGCGCAAGGCGCCTCTGATTAAAAAATGGAACGACGAAGCCCAGCCGAATAAAGAGCAGGGAAAGAGGAGACGAACTCCAGAGGAGTAAGCGCAGCCAGCGCCTTCACCACTCCCCCTCACCTTCCCTCTCCCCTCATCGGATGAGGGGAGAGGGTGGCTTTAGCCGGGTGAGGGGAGTGCCCACACACGACATTGATTGGAAATTGCTTTTGGCAACCAGTATATGTGCGCTGCGCTGCCGACCCGCCGCGAACCCGCGTTCGCAGTCACGCCTTAAACATCCTCCAACTTGCCCGTGCTGTCTCCAACGCGTTGCGCCGCGACGCCCATGCGGTCGAGCATGGAGAGGTAGAGATTGGTCATCGGCGTTTCCTTGCCGAGCTTGACGTGGCGAGCGGGCGTCAGCGTACCGCCGCCTTGACCGGCCAGCAGGATCGGCAGATTGTCGTGGTTATGCCGGTTGCCGTCCCCGATGGCGCCGCCATAAACAATCATGCAATTGTCGAGCAGCGTCCCTTCGCCTTCCTTGATTGATTTCAGCTTGGTCAGAAAACGGGCGAATTGCTCCATGTGGAAATGGTTTATCTTCGCGATTTTTTCTTTCTTCGCCTGGTCGTTCTGATGATGCGAAAGGGTGTGGTGGCCATCGGAGACGCCAATGAAGGGGTACGGCCGGTCGTCGCCATCGTGCGCCGTGATGAAGGTCGCGACGCGGGTGGAGTCGCTTTGGAAGGCCAGCGCCATCATGTCATACATCAGCCCCAAGTGCTGTTCATACTGTTTGGGAATGCCGGTCGGTTTGACGAAGTCGGGTTGTGAGGCGACGAATTTTTCGGCCTGCTGGATGCGCTGTTCCAGCTCACGAACGGCGGTGAGATATTCATCGAGCTTGTGGCGGTCGGTGTAGCCGAGCTTGGATTTCAGCCGGCTGGCGTCTTCCGTCACCAAATCGAGGATGCTCTGGTTGTAGAGGTCGCGTTTCGCGCGGCTCTCCCCGGTTTCTTCCGCGATGCCGTTGGAGAAAAGTCGGTCGAAAACCAGGCGCGGGTCAACCTCCGGCGGCATCGGGGTCGATTCCGTTTTCCAGGAGAGATTGAACTGGTAGGCGCAACTGTAACCGGAATCGCATTCGCCGGCGATGCGACCCTTGTCGCAGCTCAATTCCAGCGACGGCAGGCGCGTGTATTTGCCGACTTTCTCGGCGGCGATCTGGTCCACGGAAACACCCACCTTGATGTCCGCGCCTTTGGTTTTGCGCGCCTGACACCCGGTGAGGAACGTCGCCGAAGCGCGAGCGTGGTCCCCGGGGCCGTCGCCGTGCGGCCGGGCCTTGTCGTGGGCCAGGCCGCTGATGACCTGGAAATCTTTCCGGAGCGGCTCCAGTGGCTGGAGAATGTAAGGCAATTCGTAATCGGCACCGACGGTTTTGGGCGTCCAGTCTTCCATGTTCGCGCCGTTCGGAATATAGACGAAAGCCATTCGGCGGGGAAACGCTGTGCCGGCTTCAGTCCCGCCGGCGGCGAACAATTTCGCCGGTGGCAGCATGGCCTCGAGCATCGGCAGGGCGATGACGGTTCCCAGTCCTTTCAAAAAAGTCCGTCGCGGAATTTGCCAGGTCTTGTTCATTACATTCTTTTATGGCCGATTAACTGACGAAACTACCGCGCAAACACTTCAAATACAAGCCGCGTTTTTAAACCGCCTCGGCTCTCCATGAACCAGGCGGGGCGAGACTCCGTCGAGCCCCTATTTCTACCCATTGGAGATCAGGGCTCGACGGAGTCTCGCCCCACCGTTCATGGTCCCGACGCGCGATTGTGGAATCGTCGAGGCCCCCATGAACCTCGTAGCCGCCAACGTGAGTCGGCGCACTTGTTTGTTTTCGTGGCAAAGGATTAGCGCCGACTGACGTCGGCGGCTACGGTCCAGAGGTTCAACGCGCGAATCGTTCCTCTCCCCGTGGCGCGCTGCTCCAGGGTTCCATGAAGGCATTGACGCACCTCATTGCGCCGCCTCCGCCAATTGTTCTTCCTCGCCACGCCGCATCTCGAACGGCGTGCTCTTCACGATCTCCGAAATCAACGTGGAAAATTTGTAACGGCCTTTCGCCAGTCGCTTCGTGATCTGGTCCACGGCGCACTTGTCGTAATATTCCAGGCCGCGGCCCAGCGCGTAGGTCAACATTTTTTCCGTCAGGCAATGCACGAAGTCGTCGCGCTTGCGTTTCATCAAAATGGTTTTCAAATCATCCGGTCCATTGAACGATTCGCCGCTGACCAGCTTGCCGGCCGGGTCGATCGAGAAGTCACTCTCCTTTTCCCGCCATTCGCCGATTCCATTGAAGTTTTCCAGCCCAAAACCAATCGGGTCCATGCGCGCATGGCAGGCGGCGCACATCGGGTTCTGGCGATGCTGCTCCATCCGCTGGCGCAGTGTGCCGGTGAGGGCGGCTTCCTTGCCATCCTTCAACTCCGGCACGTCCGGGGGCGGGGGCGGGGGCGGCGCGCCGAGAATATTTTCGAGCACCCATTTGCCGCGTTTGACCGGCGACGTGCGGGTGGGAGTGGAGGTGACGGTGAGAATGCTCGCCTGCGTCAGCAATCCACCGCGATGCGTCCCTTTCAACGACACCCGCTGGAAGTCGTCGCCGCGCACGCCCTGGATGCCGTAGAGTCTGGCCAGCCGTTCGTTTATAAACGTGAAGTTTGCGTCCAGGAATTCCAACACACTGCGGTCCTGCCGCACGATGTCAGTGAAGAACAACTCGGTTTCCTTCGCCATCGCGGCGCGAAGGTTGTCGTCGAATTCGGGGAAGAGTTTTTTGTCGGGTGCGGCCAGTTTCAAATTGCGGATTTGCAGCCATTGACCCGCGAAATTGTCCACGAACGCTTTCACCTTCGGGTCCTTCAGCATTCGTTTGACTTGCTGCTCCAGATTTTTTCTCAGCGCTCTGCGTTCCGCCAAAGCGAACAGTTCATCGTCCGGCAGGCTGCTCCAGAGAAAATACGAGAGGCGCGACGCCAGCGCGAATTCGTCCACCGGGCGCACGACGGAGGGATTATTCGGCTCCGGCTGCAATTCGCCGCGAAAAAGAAAATAGGGCGAGACCAAAACCGCCTCCAACGCCACCTTGACGCTGCGCTCGAAACTCTCCCCATTGGTGTCGGCCAGCGCGAACAGTTTCATTAAACGGTCTACTTCCTCCTTCGTCACGGGACGGCGAAAAGCGCGCCTGGCGAATCGACCAATGAGTTCGCGCGCGACTTCCGCTTTGGTTCCCGGCGTCGGCCGGCGGAAAAAGATGCGTCTGTGCGATTCGGGCAACGCCACGGGACGCGACGGGTCGGTGTCCTCCACGTCGAGATAGTGAATCACCAGGTTGCGATCGCGGTTTTTCGGGTCCGGGTCTTTCGGGTTGCGATAATTGTTCAGATACGCGGCGGCAAACTTATGCGCGCCTGCGGTGACTTGCAGGCGCGTTTCGTAAATTTCCGGGGCGGGTTCCTCGGCCTTCACGTCGAACCTCTTAAGTTCCTTGTCATCGAGACTGAATGACATCCGGGCCGGCTCCGGGCCGGCTTGTTCGCCGTAGGCCTTCGCGCGCAGAATATATTCGCCGTCGTGCGGAAAATTGACCGCGACAAAAATATTTCCCTCGCGTCCCAGCCGTTTGATTCCGCCGCCCAACGATTCTCCCGGCGCCGTGCCGTCCAGAGCGTCAGCGTCGAAGTGCTGCAGCGGTTTGGCCTTCAGGTCCGTAACGATGGCCTTGTGCAAAATTTTCCGGGCGGCCGCCAGATACTTTTCCAGCAGCACCGGCGGCAGCGAGAGCACATCGCCGATGTTGTCAAAGCCATAACCCGAATCATCCGCGGGAAAATCGTCCGCCGGTTGGAAATCCACGCCCACGAGATCGCGAATGGTGTTGTTGTATTCCGCGCGATTGAGCCGGCGAATCGTGACGCGACCGGGGTCGGGATGGTCGCAGTCGCACTTGAAAATCTCGGACTGTATCCAGGCGGCGATCAGCTCGCGTTCCTCCGGCGTCGGCTGCGGTTTTTTTTCAGGCGGCATCTCATGGGCCTGGAGGTTCTTTATCACCTTCGCAAAAGTCTTGCGGTCGCGCAGCACCGACGCTTCGTCCGTGTAAATCCGCAAATCGAGGTCGCCTTTTTTCTTTTCCCCGTGGCAGCCAAGGCAGTATTTGCCGAGCAACGGTTTGACCTGGGTTTGAAAAGCGGCGTCGCCGGTGAGTTGGCCGCCCTTGGTCTTCCGGGCAGTCTCGGCCCGTGTTGCCACCTGGGTCAGTTGAAAACCCAGGGTCACCGAACAAAGCAAGATGGCCGCGCGTTTGGTCATTGAGACCTTACATTGACGACAATGTAATCGGTTTTATTGCCATTTTCTTTATCAAAATTTAGTGGCACGGGGCGTCCCGCTCGTGTGCTCCAAACCATAAACTCACGGGCGGGACGCCCGTAGCATTTGCAAGAAACTGAGATGCGCCCCTTTCCAACGCAAAATTTGCTGGCAGGTCTGGTGGCGGTCTGGAATCTTATCACAACCGATGAAGAGCAAAGCGCGCGCTCTGCTGCTCGCCCTCTTATTCCGTTCGCTTTTTGTCTTTGGACAGGAAGGCGAAGGTGCGGGGGCAGTCAGCTTTAGCAAAGGCATCGCGCCGATTCTGGCGAAAAAATGCGTCGCCTGCCACGGCCCGGAGAAATCGAAAGGCCATTTCCGCCTCGACAGCTTTGAGTTGCTGATGAAAGCCGGCGAAAGCAAGTCCGCGTCGGTTGTTCCTGGCCAGCCCGATCAAAGCGAACTGTTCCGCCGCATCACCGCCCAGGATGAGGACGACCGGATGCCGCAAAAGGACGAACCATTGCCCGCCGTGCAGATTGCGCTCATCGCGCGCTGGATCAAAGCAGGCGCGACATTCGACGGCTCGGACGCCAAGGCGCCACTCGTCTCGCTCATTCCAAAGGCGCCGCATCCTGATCCTCCTTCCGTCTATCGTCATCCTGTGCCTGTTACGGCGCTGGCGTTCAACCCGGACGGAAGTGAACTGGCAGTCAGCGGCTATAACGAAATCACGATTTGGAATCCGGCCGACGGAAAACTGCTGCGCCGCATCAAGCATGTCGCGCAGCGGACGCACAGCCTCGATTACAGCCGGGATGGCGCGCTCCTCGCCGCGGCCGGCGGTTCGCCGGGAGAATTGGGCGAGGCGGCTTTGTTCAATCCGACGAATGGCTCCCTGGTGAAAGTCCTCGGCGCCATGCCCGACACGGCGCTGACGTTGAGCTTCGGTCCGGACAGTTCACGGCTCGCCGTGGGCGGCGCGGACAATTCCATTCGCGTTTACGATGTCGTCACGGGCAAAGAGCAACTGGTCATTCAGCAACACGCGGACTGGGTCATGTCCATTGCCTGGAGCGGCGACGGCACACGTCTCGCATCGGCCAGTCGCGACCGCACCGCGCGTATTTATGATGCGAAGACCGGTGATCTGGAAACGAGTTATACCGGTCATCAGGGCCCGGTGTTTGCCGTGGCTTTCAGCGATGACGGCAAACGGCTTTATTCAGCCGGTCGCGACAAAAAAATCCATATCTGGGATGCGCAGGACGGCAAGGCGGCCGGGGAAATCGGCGGCTTCGACGAAGACATCTTCAAATTGGTCGTCCTCGGCAAATCGATTTTCAGTTGTTCCGCCGACGCGAAAATCAAGCAGCACTCAGCGGACAAAAAGGAACTGCTCCGGACCTTCTCCGGCCACCATGACTGGGTTTATTCGCTGGCGGTTGACGAAAAATCAAAATACCTGGCCAGTGGCGGCTATGACGGTGAAGTGCGGGTCTGGAAGCTTGAGGATGGCCAGGTGTTGACTGCTTTTGTCGCTGCGCCGGGCTATCGGGCTGCCGCGCCAGTCCAGCGGACTTCAGCCCGTGAGTAGTCGGGGCCAAAAGCAGGCCCTGGGTTTCGTCAGCGGGCAGGATGCCCGGTTCTACGGCCAATACTGTTCGGCAAGTAGTTTGCTTGGACCGCAGCAGCGATTCCCTTCTCCCTCTCCTCCCCAAAAAAGGAGTAGAGGGCCGGGGAGAGGAGGCCGTTTTTCGTCAGTTTCCCCTCTCTCCAGCTCTCTCCCCGCTCGTTCCTCGCGGGGAGAGAGGGAAAAACGCCCTCGGCGTTTTTCAGGGCGAACACTATAGGCGCGACGCCCGCCGCTACGCGGTTGAACACATACTTTCATCATGAAACCAAAATGGCGTGTTGACAGCCACGCTATGCGGGACTAGGGGAGTCTGCGGACAGTTCGGTCATTCCCCTGCAAGAACGTGAGATGTTGAAGTTGCCTCATACCAAATCGTGTTTCGTTTGCGGACTTAACAATCCGCTGGGGCTGAAACTGGACTTTGAAACGGACGGCCAGATCGTGCGCGCCCGGTTCGTGCCCAGGCCCGAGCACGTCGGTTTCAAAGAGACCATGCACGGCGGGCTGATTTCAACCGTGCTGGACGAAGCGATGGTGTGGGTGATCGGCGTGCGGACGAAGCGCTTCTCCTATTGCGCCGAGTTGAACGTGCGTTTCGTGCAACCCGCCCGGCCAAACGAGGAATTGCTCGTCATTGCCGAGCTGGTCGCGAACCGGCGCGACAAATTGTTCGAAGCCAGTGCCGAGTTGCGCGGCGCACGCGGTGAAGCTCACGCGAGCGCAACCGGAAAATACCTGCCGATTAAAGGAGACTCGCTGGCGGATCTTTTAGGCGACTTTGCGGAAAGCACCGAGAGCCTGCTCGGATAGTTTTGCTGCGGGCGCCACGCGTCCGGGACAACGAACCACTGACCGCCGACCACGGACAGACAAACCGCATTCTCTGGAAACCGCGAACTTCCTGGCTTCAAACTGTGGCGGCGGTTTGTGAAGAAGGCGAGGATTTCAGGAGCGCGGGTCTCAGACCCGCAGCAGATTCGCAGGTCGCGGACCCGTGTCGTGAACGACCGCGTGTTTACTTGAACCGGAAAATCCTCCTCTCCGCCTCAATCAAGGAGAGGACCGGCGTTCATGAATCCGTTGAGCTGGAATACCGTTCGCCGCTCTAAGGTGAGTTGATGACGCAAATGGCCTTGACTGCGCCAGTCGCGTCCTTGATCACCCTGCCGGCGATGTGCGGGGACCAAAGGATTGAATACAGCCCGGTCTGATAGGTGCCGCCATGCGCAATGAGCGCGTCGATAAAACCCTGATCGATCTCTTCGGTTGCTCCACGTCGGAGCTCTCGAATGTCGCAAAATTCAAAGTGATCATTCCCCCAGAGGAAC